>NZ_JCALCN010000013.1:0-141246 GCF_059812345.1 Mycobacterium sp. NGS59 | reverse complement strand
CCCGGCACCGCTCGATGCCCGTAGTAGCGTCGGGTAAGTGACTGATACGCCACGCGAATTCGACATCATCCTGTATGGGGCAACCGGCTTTGTGGGCAAGTTGACTGCCGAATACCTCGCCCGCGCCGGAGGGGACGCGCGGATCGCGCTGGCCGGCAGGTCGAAGGATCGCCTGGCCGCGGTGCGCAAGGACATCGGGACAGCAGCGGAGTCGTTCTCGCTGGTCTCAGCCGATGCCACCGACCAGTCGACGCTCGAGGAGATGGCCGCCCGAACCCGCGTCGTGATCACCACCGTGGGTCCGTACACCAAGTACGGGCTGCCGCTGGTGGCTGCGTGCGCCGCCGCCGGCACCGACTACACCGACCTGACCGGTGAGGCCAACTTCGTCCGGGAGAGCATCGACGTCTACCACAAGCAGGCCGCCGACACCGGCGCCCGCATCGTGCACGCCTGCGGCTTCGACTCGGTGCCCTCGGACCTGACCGTCTTCGCGTTGCACCGCGCCGCCAGCCAGGACAACGCCGGCGGTTTGACCGACACAAACCTGGTCGTCCGCTCGTTCCGCGGCGGCCTCTCCGGCGGCACCATCGCTTCGATGCTGGAACTGATGCGCGCCGCTTCCAACGATGCCGACGTGCGCCGTCAGCTCCTGGACCCGTACACGCTCAGTGACGACCGCGACGCGGAGCCCGATGTCGGACCGCAACCCGACCTGCCGTTGCGCCGTGGCAACCGGATCGCCCCCGAGCTGAACGGATTGTGGACTGCGGGGTTCGTGATGGCGCCCTACAACACCCGAATCGTGCGACGTAGCAACGCGTTACTGGACTGGGCCTACGGGCGCGAGTTCCGCTACGCCGAAACCGTCAACCTCGGTTCGTCCCCCCTGGCGCCGGTCGCGTCGGCGCTGGTCACCGGGGCCAGCAACGCCGTGTTCGGACTGGGCAGTCGCTTCCTGAGCGTGCTGCCGGAGAAGTTGGTGCAACGTGTCGTCCCGAAGCCCGGGACCGGTCCCAGCGCGAAGTCCCGCGAGCGCGGCTACTACAAGCTCGAGACCTACACCACCACGACGTCGGGCGCGCGCTATGTGGCCCGCATGGAACAGCGCGGCGACCCCGGCTACAAGGCGACCTCGGTGATGCTGGGCGAGTGCGGCCTGGCGCTGGCCAAAGACCGGGACAAACTTCCCGACCTGCACGGCGTGCTGACCCCGGCGGCGGCCATGGGCGATGCGCTGCTGGCGCGGTTCCCGAGCGCGGGTATCTCACTGAAGACCGAACGATTGACATGACGGACTAGTGTCGATATTGACTCGTCTGTAGATACCAGCAACGAAGGTGGAGAGTGATGGCCGGGCTCGATGACCTCTATGCGCAGATTCCCACGACGGACATCGCCACCAAACTGGGTGCCGATCAAGGCGAAGTCGACAAAGCGGTTCATACCCTGGTGCCGGTGCTGCTGAGCGGGTTGCAACACACCTCGCAAGATCCCGAGCACGCCAGCAAGATAGAGTCCGCCGCCAGCGGGCACGCCGCTCGCGGCCTGCTCGACGCCGGCGGTGGGGTCGACCAGGTCGACGAGGACGACGGTCACCAGGCCGTAGCTACGCTGTTCGGCGGCAAGGACACCGATCAAGTAGCAGCAGCGCTGTCCAGCGGCGGTGCCGGCAACAGCGATCTGCTCAAACAACTGCTACCGGTCGTCCTGCCAATCGTGTTGGCGTACATCGGAAAACAGCTCGGTTCCGGTGGTGCAGCCGAAACCAGTGCCTCGCAACAGAAGACTTCCGGTGGGGGACTGGGCGACATCCTGGGCAGCATCCTGGGCGGTGGCGGCCACGACAAGTCGCTCGGCGGCATCCTCGGCAGTGTGCTGGGCAACAAGGGTGGCGGCCTCGGAGACATCCTCGGTGGCCTGCTCGGCGGCAAGAAATAAGCAGCGTGACAACAGGATTGCGTTGAGCGCAAGTCTGTTTAGCCGGTAACGGGATCGGTAACTTCCAGTTCGGGGGCACCAGGACCGCAACGGCCGCGTGGGGTGGCCGGTGCTCGGGATCGACAGGGATGGAGAGGAAAAGTCATGTCAGACACGCTCACTGAGGGACAGAAGCTGGTACGGGGAGAGTCATTGGTCTCCAACAACGGGGCCTACTCCTTGACCCTGCAGGATGACGGCAATCTGGTGCTCGCCGTCTGGGGTAGGCCGATCTGGTCCACCTCCACCAACGGACAAGAGGTGGTGCGCGCCGAAGTGCAGCGCGACGGCAACTTCGTTCTCTACACCGCGGACAAGCCGGTGTGGCACTCCGACACCAAGGGCAAGAAGCAGGTCAAACTCGTCCTGCAGGACGACCGCAATCTGGTGCTGTATGCCGCGGACGGCGCGGCGTGGTCGACCAAGACGGAGACCGACCAACCGCCGCCGCCCGCGCCGGCTGCCGCAGAGCCGGCCGCCGCAGAGCCGGCCGCTGTGGATCTCGACGACAAGAGTGCAGACGCGCCGGAGCAGAGCGCGGTGGCCGAGCCGGTCGGCGAAGCCGCGCCAGAACCTGCGCCCGAACCCGCGGCGCGGACCTACACCGTCGTGTCCGGCGACACGCTCTGGGCAATCGCCGAGCGCTTCTACGGCGACGGCAGCAAGTACCAGGCGATCGCGGACGCCAGCAACATCCCCAACCCCGACCTGATCTACCCGGGTCAGGTGCTGACGATTCCCTGACCCCTGGCCGGGCCTGCGGGATTCAGGCCCATGGGCGACGGCGTGGCTGGCGGTTCCTAGAATTGTCCGGTGACCGCCAGCCCCCGCCCCGCCGACGACCAGCTGCCCAAGTCGTGGGATCCGGCCGCGATGGAAGGCGTCATCTATCAGAAGTGGCTGGATGCCGGCTACTTCGCCGCGGACCCGCACAGCACCAAGCCCGGCTACTCGATCGTGCTGCCGCCACCGAATGTGACGGGCACCCTGCACATGGGTCACGCGCTGGAACACACCATGATGGACGCGCTGACCCGCCGCAAGCGGATGCAGGGTTACGAGGTGCTGTGGCAGCCGGGAATGGACCACGCGGGCATCGCCACCCAGAGCGTGGTGGAAAAGCAACTCGCGGTAGACGGCAAGACCAAAGAGGACTTCGGCCGCGAGTTGTTCGTCGAGAAGGTGTGGGACTGGAAACGCGAGTCCGGCGGCGCGATCGGCGGGCAGATGCGCCGGCTCGGCGACGGTGTCGACTGGGGCCGCGACCGGTTCACCATGGACGAGGGCCTGTCGCGTGCGGTGCGCACGATCTTCAAGCGGCTCTACGACGCCGGGCTGATCTATCAGGCCGAGCGACTGGTCAACTGGTCGCCTGTGCTGGAGACGGCCATCTCGGACCTCGAGGTCAACTATCAGGACGTCGAAGGCGAGTTGGTGTCGTTCCGGTACGGCTCGCTCGACGACGCCGAACCGCACATCGTGGTCGCCACTACCAGGGTCGAGACCATGTTGGGGGACACCGCGATAGCGGTGCACCCGGACGACGAGCGCTACCGTCACCTGGTCGGTGCCAGGCTGCCGCACCCCTTCGTGGACCGCGACATGATCGTCGTCGCCGACGAGCACGTCGACCCCGAATTCGGCACCGGCGCAGTCAAAGTCACACCCGCGCACGACCCCAACGACTTCGAGATCGGCCTGCGCCACCAGCTGCCGATGCCGTCGATCATGGACACGAAGGGCCGGATCGACGGCACCGGAACGCAATTCGACGGCATGGACCGTTTCGAGGCCCGCGTCGCGGTGCGCGAGGCGCTGGCGGCGCAGGGCCGGGTGGTCGAGGAGAAGCGACCGTATCTGCACAGCGTCGGGCATTCCGAGCGCAGCGGCGAGCCGATCGAACCGCGGCTGTCGCTGCAGTGGTGGGTCCGGGTCGAGTCGATGGCCAAGGCCGCCGGTGACGCGGTTCGCAACGGCCACACCGTGATTCATCCGGCCAGCCTGGAGCCACGGTGGTTCGGCTGGGTCGACAACATGCACGACTGGTGCATTTCGCGGCAGCTGTGGTGGGGTCATCGGATCCCGATCTGGTACGGGCCCGACGGCGAGCAGAAATGTGTCGGGCCCGACGAGACACCTCCGCAGGGCTGGGAGCAGGATCCCGACGTGCTGGACACCTGGTTCTCCTCGGCGCTGTGGCCGTTCTCCACGATGGGCTGGCCGGAAGAGACGCCGGAGCTGGAAAAGTTCTACCCCACAAGCGTTCTGGTCACCGGTTACGACATCCTGTTCTTCTGGGTGGCCCGGATGATGATGTTCGGCACCTTCGTCGGCCAGGACGACATCATCACGCTGCGCGGCAACCGCGCCCCGCAGGTGCCGTTCACCGATGTGTTCCTGCACGGTCTGATTCGCGACGAGTTCGGCCGCAAGATGAGCAAGTCCAAGGGCAACGTCATCGACCCGCTGGACTGGATCGACACGTTCGGCGCGGATGCGTTGCGGTTCACGCTGGCCCGCGGCGCCAGCCCCGGCGGTGACCTGGCGATCGGCGAGGACGCCGTGCGGGCGTCGCGCAACTTCGGCACCAAGCTGTTCAACGCGACCCGCTACGCGCTGCTCAACGGCGCCGCCTTGGCTCCCTTGCCCCCGGCAGAACAGCTCACCGACGCCGACCGCTGGATCCTGGGCAGGCTGGAAGAGGTCCGGGCCGAAGTGGACTCGGCCTTTGACAGCTACGAGTTCAGCCGGGCCTGCGAGACGCTCTACCACTTCGCCTGGGACGAATTTTGCGACTGGTACCTGGAGCTCGCCAAAACTCAGCTGGCGCAGGGTATTACGCACACCACCGCGGTGCTGGCCGTCGGGCTGGACGCGCTGCTGAGGTTGCTGCATCCGGTGGTCCCGTTCATCACCGAGACGCTGTGGCAGGCATTGACCGGTCAGGAATCGCTGGTAATAGCCGATTGGCCGCAGCCCTCCGGTATTGCGCTGGATCCGGTTGCCGCACAACGGATCACCGACATGCAGAAGCTGGTGACCGAGGTGCGGAGGTTCCGCAGCGACCAGGGCTTGGCGGACCGGCAGAAGGTGCCCGCACGGTTGGTCGGTGTCGAAGACGCCGATCTGAGCAACCAGGTGCCCGCCGTGACGTCGCTGGCCTGGCTCACCGAGCCGGGTGCGGATTTCGCCGCGTCGGCCTCGCTGGAGGTGCGGCTGAGCGCGGGCACGGTGGTCGTCGAACTCGACACCTCCGGCACCATCGACGTGGCGGCCGAACGCCGTCGCCTCGAAAAGGACTTGGCCGCAGCGCAAAAGGAGCTGACCTCCACCGACGCCAAGCTGGCCAACCAGGACTTCCTGGCCAAGGCGCCCGAAGCCGTCGTCGACAAAATCCGGGCCCGCCGACAACTCGCGCAGGAAGAGTCCGACCGGATCACCGCCCGATTGGCAACGCTGCGGTGAACGCCGAGCCTTCCGGACCGGACTGGACGGAACAGATCGCCGAACCGGCCCCGACACCCGACGAGATCGCGTCGCTGCTGCAGGTCGAGCACCTGCTGGACCAGCGGTGGCCGGAGACCCGCATCGAGCCGAGTCTGACCCGGATCAGCGCCCTGATGGATCTACTCGGTTCGCCGCAGCTGAGCTATCCCTCGATCCACATCGCCGGCACCAACGGCAAGACCTCGGTGGCTCGGATGGTCGACGCGCTGCTCACCGCGTTGCTGATGCGCACCGGGCGCACCACCAGCCCGCATCTGCAGTCCGCGGTCGAGCGAATCTCCATCGACGGCAGGCCGATCAACCCCGCGCGCTACGTGGCGACCTACCAGGAGATCGAGCCGTTCGTGCAGATGATCGACCAGCAGTCGGAACAGGCCGGGGGTCCGGCCATGAGCAAGTTCGAGGTCCTGACCGCGATGGCGTTCGCGGCGTTCGCCGACGCGCCCGTCGACATCGCGGTCGTCGAGGTAGGCATGGGCGGTACGTGGGACGCCACCAACGTGGTCAACGCCCCGGTGGCGGTCATCACCCCGATCGGCATCGACCACGTCGAATACCTCGGGCACGACATCGCCGGGATTGCCGGGGAGAAGGCGGGCATCATCACCCGGGCACCCGACGGGGCGCCCGACACCGTCGCGGTGATCGGGCGACAGGCGCCCGAAGCCATGGAGGTCTTGTTGGCTCAGTCGGTGCGCGCCGACGCGGCCGTCGCCCGCCAGGATTCCGAATTCGCGGTGCTGGACCGGCAGGTGGCCATCGGCGGCCAGGTGCTGACCCTGCAGGGCCTGGGCGGGGTGTACTCCGAGATCTACTTGCCCTTGCACGGGGAACATCAGGCCCACAACGCGGCGCTCGCGCTGGCCGCGGTCGAAGCCTTCTTCGGCGCCGGCGCGCAACGTCAACTCGACGTCGACGCCGTCCGGGCCGGCTTCGCCGCCGTCACCAGCCCTGGCCGGCTGGAACGAATGCGAAGTGCCCCAACGGTATTCATCGATTCCGCGCACAATCCGGCCGGAGCCGCCGCACTGGCACAGACGCTGTCCGACGAATTCGACTTCCGCACGCTGGTCGGGGTGCTCAGCGTGCTCGCCGACAAAGACGTCGACGGCATCCTGGCCGCGCTGGAACCGGTGTTGGACTCGGTCGTCGTCACCCACAACGGGTCGCCGCGCGCGCTGGACGTCGAGACGCTCGAACTGGCGGCCCAGCAGCGGTTCGGGCCCGAACGGGTGATCACCGCCGCGAACATGCGCGACGCCATCGACGCCGCGACAGCGTTGGTGGACGCCGCCGCCGAAGAAAACGACGCGTACTCGGGCACCGGCATCGTCATCACCGGCTCGGTGGTCACCGCCGGGGCCGCGCGCACGCTGTTCGGCCGGGATCCGCAATGACCGCACCGGCTCCCGACCCGTGGAAGAGCTTCGCCGGGGTGATGGCGGGCACCCTCATCCTGGAAGCGATCGTGGTGTTGCTGGCCATACCGGTCGTAGGGGCCGTCGGCGGCGGCCTGAGTGCGGCATCGCTGAGCTACCTGATCGGTTTGGCCGCGCTGTACATCCTATTGGCCGGCGTGCAGCGCAAGCCGTGGGCGATGTGGGTCAACCTGGGCTTCCAATTGCCGCTGGTCGCCGGGTTCCTGGTGTATCCGGCCGTCGGATTCGTCGGACTGTTGTTCGTCGGAGTGTGGTCGCTGATCGTCTACTTGCGCGCCGAGGTCCGCCGACGGCAGGGACCTGCTGCGGGGGACTGATTTCACAATTTCTTCAGCCCGCGCCAAAATGCTGAAGAATGGCGCGTTAGAAGCCAAGCTTTTCCGAAGGCTGGGCTGCAACACGCTCACATTGGCGACGACGAGATAACGCACCCCGTGATCGCGCCACTGCGCGGCCTGGTCGATCACCTCCGCCGGGGTCCCGGTGAGCATGCCGCTCTTGAGCAACGACGGGGGCACCTTGCGTGCATAGGACAGCACAGTCTGCTCGTCCAGGGTCTGCGGAAGAAAGTCCTGTGCGCCAGCGAAGTCAGCACCGAGCGGATGCTCGACGCCGTGGCTTGCCCACACCTCGGCCGGTGTGTTGAGTGCGAACGCTCGCGCGGCGTCGGTATCCAGGGTTTCGTCGACTTCGGCGCGGCTACGGCCGGTCACGACGAACAGCCAGATTGCCGGCGTGATCGACATGGGGTCTCGTCCCGCGTCTGACGCAGCCGTTCGCACCGCCTCCAGTCCGCGTGCATATTCTTCGGGACCCCTCGATTGAGCCGGGAACCACGCATCGGCGTAGCGGCCGGTGGCTCTCAGCATGCGTGGACCGTGAGCGGCGATCCAGATTTCGGGCCACTTGCCCCGATACGGCGGCAGATCGAACAGCGCGTTACGCAGCGGGAAGTACGGCGACTCGCGAGAGACCAGTTCCCCGCCGGAGTTCCACAGCGTTCGGATCGTGGCGACCGCTTCTTCGAATCGCGCGACCGGTTTGCTCCAGTCCACGCCGTAGGGCTCGTTGCCCTCTCGCTCGCCCACCCCGATGCCGAGAATGGCTCGTCCGCGGGTGATCAGGTGCAGCGTCGCGGCGGCCTGAGCAGTGACCGCGGGATTGCGCCGACTGGCGTCGGTGACCCCGACGCCCAGGCGTAAGCGGGCGAATCGGTTACGGGAACCGAGGTGGCCGAGCATCGTCCACGGCTCGAGGTTCGCGTCGATCTTCGGGGCGATCTTCGCCACGCCGACATACTTTGGTGTGTAGATCGACCGGGGAAAAAGCGCATTGAGATGATCGCCCACCCAGTAGGAATCCAGGCCCGCCGCGACGGCGGTCATATAGTCCGCGCGGGGGAGCGCCGTCGGCGAAGAGCGGGAATTCAGAATTTGATTGCCCAGCCCGACCCGAAATTGCGTCATGGTCATAAAGATCGCACAGCCACGTACCAGATCGCGGTGCGACGGCCGGGGTGTCGAGCCCGCGCCCACAGCATCGAGTCTGCGACAGGGGCGCGACCCGCCTGGCCGGTCCGTGGACGCAGTCTCGATTACTGAGTCGTTGGGTACGCTGTGCGCTGTGACCGAACGGACTCTCGTACTGATCAAGCCCGACGGCGTACAACGTCAGTTGGTCGGCGAGATACTGAGCCGCATCGAGCGCAAGGGCCTGACCATCGCCGCCTTGGAGCTCCGGAATGTCGGCGAGGAGCTGGCTCGACGCCACTACGCCGAACACGAGGGCAAGTCGTTCTTCGGGTCGCTGCTGGAGTTCATCACGTCGGGGCCGGTGGTGGCCGCCGTGGTGACGGGGCCTCGGGCGATCGCCGCGTTTCGGCAGCTCGCCGGTGGCACCGACCCGGTGGACAAGGCCACCCCCGGCACGATCAGGGGCGACTTCGGCCTGGAAACGCAGTTCAACCTCGTGCACGGCTCGGATTCGGCCGAATCGGCACACCGCGAGATCGAACTCTGGTTCCCCGACATCTAGCTCCGGGACCGCCCGTTCGCACGGCGCGGTCGAGCCTGCCCAGTGATGTGGGATACTGACTGTCGGGTGAACGTCGTCGAACTGGCGTCGGTCACCCGAATGAAGACTTCGACAAGCGCGACCATCGCCAGTCCGCGGTGCGGCGCAGCAGGTCAAGCCGTCATTCAGTACGGCGCCGAGTTGGTCCGATCCGGGCCGCTCGGGGCGAGACCATTACAAGTCCGGGAGAAGTGGCCGGATCCATAGCGAAGCCCTCGCGTGGCCGCGTCGATAGGACGACGCGCCCGGGGGCTTGAGGAGAATACGTGGTAGACGGTGCCCCATCTTCAGAATCAGCAAACGAGCCGACACAGCACGAGGAACTGCCGGACCGCCTGAGAGTCCATTCGCTCGCGCGGACACTCGGGACCACCAGCAGGCGGGTCCTCGACGCGTTGGCCGCACTCGACGGGCGGATCCGCAGCGCCCATTCCAGCGTGGACCAGGTGGACGCGGTACGTGTCCGCGACCTGTTGGCGGCCCAAACCGAGACGTCGCCCGCGACCACTGCCGAGGAACCCGAATCGCGGTTGATGCTCGAATCCGGCGAAGCTGACGTCGAGCGACCCCACTACATGCCGCTGTTCGTCGCGCCGCAACCGATTCCGGAGCGGGTCGCGGTCGCCGCCGACGAAGGGTCCGGGGCTCAGGACGACTCTGACGACGACGTGGACGACGACGGTTCCGGCGAAGACGAGGAGCAGGCTGATCGCCCTGCCAACAAACGCCGCCGCCGGGGCCGGCGCGGTCGCGGACGCGGCCGCGGTGAGCAGGCGGGTCCCGATGGTCCCGCCGACAGCCAGAACGGTGACGCCGCGGCCGGTGGCGAGCAGCGCGCGGCCGACGGCGACGACTCCGATCAAGGTCCGGACTCCGACGACAACGACGACAGCGACGACGGCGACGACGACAACGGTTCAGCCGACGGCGGCAACCGTCGGCGGCGTCGGCGGCGTCGGCGCAAGTCCACGTCCGGTGAGGACGGCGACGACGGACCGTCGCCCGATGATCCGCCGAACACCGTCGTGCACGAGCGTGCGCCTCGCAACGGCGGCAGGCAGGGCCAGGACAACGGCGAGTCCGGTTCCGGCGAGATCAAAGGAATCGACGGTTCCACGCGTCTGGAAGCCAAGCGGCAGCGGCGCCGGGACGGGCGCGATGCGGGCCGCCGTCGGCCACCGGTATTGAGCGAGGCTGAGTTCCTTGCCCGGCGTGAGGCCGTCGAGCGGGTCATGGTCGTGCGCGACCGGGTCCGCACCGAGCCGCCGCACCCAGGGGCTCGCTACACCCAGATCGCGGTGCTCGAAGACGGCATCGTGGTCGAGCACTTCGTGACGTCGGCGGCGTCCGCCTCGCTGGTCGGCAACATCTATCTGGGCATCGTGCAGAACGTGCTGCCGTCGATGGAGGCGGCGTTCGTCGACATCGGCCGCGGCCGCAACGGCGTGCTCTACGCCGGCGAAGTGAACTGGGAGGCTGCCGGACTGGGCGGCGCGGACCGCAAGATCGAGCAGGCCCTCAAACCCGGCGACTACGTCGTGGTTCAGGTCAGCAAAGACCCGGTCGGACACAAGGGCGCCCGACTGACCACGCAGGTGTCGCTGGCGGGGCGCTACCTGGTCTACGTGCCCGGCGCGTCGTCGACCGGGATCAGCCGCAAGTTGCCCGACACCGAACGCCAACGCCTCAAGGAGATCCTGCGCGAGGTGGTGCCGTCCGACGCCGGCGTCATCATCCGAACCGCTTCGGAGGGCGTCAAGGAAGACGACATCCGTGGTGACGTCACCCGGCTGCAGGAACGCTGGAATCAGATCGACGCCAAGGCCGCCGAGACCAAGCAGAAAGCCGCCGGCGCTGCGGTGGCGCTCTACGAAGAACCGGACGTGCTGGTGAAGGTCATCCGGGACTTGTTCAACGAGGACTTCTCGTCGTTGATCGTGTCCGGGGACGAGGCCTGGGCCACGATCAACGAGTACGTGAATTCCGTTGCGCCCGACCTGGTTTCCAAGCTCGACAAGTACGAACCCGCGGACGAGAGCGGACCGGACGTGTTCGCGGTGCACCGCATCGACGAACAGCTCGCCAAGGCGATGGACCGCAAGGTGTGGTTGCCGTCGGGCGGCACGCTGGTGATCGACCGGACCGAAGCGATGACGGTCATCGACGTCAACACCGGCAAGTTCACCGGGTCCGGGGGCAACCTGGAACAGACCGTCACCAAGAACAACCTGGAGGCCGCCGAGGAGATCGTGCGCCAGCTGAGGTTGCGCGACATCGGCGGCATCGTCGTCATCGACTTCATCGACATGGTCCTCGAGTCCAACCGTGACCTGGTGCTGCGGCGGCTGACCGAATCGTTGGCCCGCGACCGCACCCGCCATCAGGTGTCGGAGGTGACGTCGCTGGGGCTGGTGCAGTTGACCCGTAAACGGCTGGGCACCGGCCTGATCGAGGCGTTCTCGACATCGTGTCCGAACTGCACCGGCCGCGGGATCCTGCTGCATGCCGACCCGGTCGACTCGGCTCCGGCGGCCGGGCGCAAGACGGAGTCCAGCTCCCGGCGCAACCGACGCTCGAAGAAGAACCGGTCCGACGATTCCGCCGAGAAGGCCGTCGTGGCCAAGGTCCCGACGCACGCGCCGGGTGAGCACCCGATGTTCAAGGCGATGGCCGCGTCGTCGCGTGACGACGACGAAAGCGCCGAGACCGACGAAGAGGTGACCCCCGAGGTCGACGAGGCGACCGCCGAGCGGCTTCCCACCCAGACCGATGAGGGCGACGCTGCCCAAGACTTCGAGGACGCCGACGAGGACGCTGACGAGGACGAAGACGGGGACGAAGACACCGACGACGTGGACGAACTCGACGACGAGGATCTCGACGATGACGATGACGATGACGGCGATGACGGCGACGAGGACGTGGACGAACTCGACGACGAGGATCTCGACGACAGCGACGAAGACGACAGCGACGAAGACGACAGCGACGAAGACGACAGCGACGACAGCGACGACAGCGATGACGTCGACGACGTCGACAGCGATGACAGCGATGACAGCGACGACGACAGCGATGACGAGGACGAAGATGACGACGTCGAGGACATCGACGTCGTACCTGATCAAGACGAGGTGATCAGCGCCGTGGCGGGCATCGATCGTGCGTCCGTCATCGTCGCACCGGCGGCGTCACGCCGGCGCCGGGCGGCGGGCAGGCCGGCGGGTCCGCCCACGCACGTCGACTAGCCGGGCCGGTTTGACCCTGTACCCGCTGGTCACGTACCCTTGGACAGTTGTCGTCAGGCCACGGGAAACGCTGGCCGGCGACAGCGGGACGCAATAGCCCGCACCAAGACCACCCACCGCGCACCGTCGTTGGCACGCGCGCGAGCACAACGCAGGCAGAAGAGGCAGGAGTACACCGATGGCGACCTACGCAATCGTCAAGACCGGCGGTAAGCAGTACAAGGTTGCCGTCGGGGACGTCGTCAAGGTCGAGAAGCTGGAGTCCGAGCCCGGCGCCCAGGTGTCGCTGCCGGTCGCGCTGGTCGTCGACGGCGCCGACGTGACCTCCGACGCCAGCGCGCTGGCCAAGGTTGCGGTCACCGGTGAGGTGCTCGAGCACACCAAGGGCCCGAAGATCCGTATCCACAAGTTCAAGAACAAGACCGGCTACCACAAGCGCCAAGGGCACCGTCAGCAGCTGACGGTTCTCAAGGTCACCGGCATCAACTAGGGGCGACAGACAATGGCACACAAGAAGGGCGCTTCCAGCTCGCGCAACGGTCGGGATTCGGCAGCTCAGCGGCTCGGTGTCAAGCGGTTCGGCGGCCAGGTCGTCAAGGCCGGCGAGATCCTGGTCCGCCAGCGCGGCACCAAGTTCCACCCCGGCGTCAACGTGGGCCGCGGCGGCGACGACACCCTGTTCGCCAAGGCGGCCGGGGCGGTCCAGTTCGGCGTCAAGGGCGGCCGCAAGACCGTGAGCATCGTCGGGCCTTCCGACTAAGCTCCGCCGTCCTTGGGCTGACCAGGGACTGTGAGAGGAATTTCGATGCCTCGATTCGTCGATCGGGTCGTCATCCACACCCGGGCGGGTTCGGGCGGCAACGGCTGCGCATCGGTGCACCGCGAGAAATTCAAGCCGCTGGGTGGCCCCGACGGCGGTAACGGCGGGCGCGGCGGCAGCGTCGTCTTCGTGGTCGACCCGCAGGTGCACACCCTGCTGGACTTCCATTTCCGCCCGCATGTCACCGCGCCGTCCGGCAAGCAGGGGATGGGCAACAATCGCGACGGCGCCGCCGGCGCGGACCTGGAAGTCAAGGTGCCCGACGGCACCGTGGTGCTGGACGAGAACGGTCGGCTGCTGGCCGACCTGGTCGGCGCCGGTACCCGGTTCGAGGCCGCCGCCGGTGGCCGCGGGGGGCTGGGCAACGCCGCGCTGGCCTCGCGCGCCCGCAAGGCGCCCGGTTTCGCGCTGCTGGGCGAGCCCGGCCAGGCGCGCGACCTGACGCTGGAACTCAAGACGGTCGCCGACGTCGGGCTGGTCGGGTTCCCCTCGGCCGGAAAGTCCTCCCTGGTGTCGGTCATCTCCGCGGCCAAGCCGAAAATCGCCGACTACCCGTTCACCACGCTGGTGCCCAACCTCGGTGTGGTCTCCGCCGGCGAGCATGCGTTCACCGTCGCCGACGTGCCGGGCCTGATCCCCGGTGCGTCCGAGGGCCGCGGTCTGGGCCTGGACTTCCTGCGGCACATCGAGCGCTGCGCGGTCCTGGTTCATGTGGTGGACTGCGCCACGGCCGAGCCGGGCCGCGACCCGATCTCCGACATCGACGCGCTGGAGGCCGAACTCGCGGCCTACACGCCCACCCTGCAGGGCGACGCGGTGCTGGGCGATCTGGCCGAGCGGCCGCGGGCGGTGGTATTGAACAAGATCGACGTGCCCGAGGCTCGCGAGATGGCCGAGTTCGTCCGCGACGAGATCGCCGAGCGCGGCTGGCCGGTGTTCCTGGTGTCGACGGCCACCCGGGAAGGCTTGCAGCCGTTGATCTTCGGGCTGTGGCAGATGGTTTCGGAGTACAACGCTGCCCGCCCCGTTGTGGTGCCGCGACGTCCGGTGATCCGTCCGATTCCGGTGGACGACAGCGGTTTCACGGTGGAACCCGACGGCCAGGGCGGCTTCCTGGTGACCGGCGCGCGACCCGAACGCTGGATCCGGCAGACCAATTTCGACAACGACGAAGCCGTCGGATATCTCGCCGACCGACTGGCCCGCCTGGGCGTGGAGGACGAACTGCTGCGCCTGGGTGCCCGCCCCGGCTGCGCGGTGACGATCGGCGAGATGACCTTCGACTGGGAGCCACAAACCCCTGCGGGCGTTGAGGTTCCGATGACCGGCCGGGGAACCGACGCACGGCTGGAACGTAACGACCGGATCGGCGCCGCCGAGCGCAAGGCGGCCCGACGGCAACGTCGCGAGAGCCCCGACGACTCGTGACCAGTCCGCACCGGGAAGCGATCCGCACCGCCCGCAGCATCGTCGTCAAGGTCGGCACCACCGCGCTGACCACCGACGCGGGCATGTTCGACGCCAGTCGACTGGCTGAACTGACCGACGCCATCGAGACGCGGATGAAGGCCGGCACCGACGTGGTCATCGTGTCCTCGGGTGCCATCGCCGCCGGTATCGAGCCGCTCGGATTATCCCGCCGCCCAAAGGATCTCGCGACCAAACAGGCCGCGGCCAGCGTCGGGCAGGTCGCGCTGGTGAACTCGTGGAGTGCGGCGTTCGCCCGGTATGACCGGACCGTCGGACAGGTGCTGCTGACCTCGCACGACATCTCGATGCGGGTGCAGCACACCAACGCCCAGCGCACCCTGGACCGGTTGCGGGCGCTGCGCGCGGTGGCGATCGTCAACGAGAACGACACCGTGGCCACCAACGAGATCCGGTTCGGCGACAACGACCGGCTTTCGGCGCTGGTGGCGCACCTGGTCGGCGCCGACGCGCTGGTCCTGCTGTCCGATATCGACGGCCTCTATGATGCGGATCCGCGAAAGTTCCCCGGCGCCAGGTTCATTGCGGAAGTGACCGGACCCGCCGATCTGGACGGTGTGGTCGCGGGGCAGAGCAGTCACCTGGGCACCGGCGGGATGGCGTCGAAGATGTCCTCGGCGCTGCTGGCCGCCGACGCCGGGTTGCCGGTGTTGCTCGCTCCGGCAACCGAAGTCGCCCGCGCGCTCACCGATGCCTCGGTGGGCACGGTGTTCGCGCCGCGGCCCGACCGGATGTCGGCGCGCCGGTTCTGGGTGCGTTATGCCGCCGAGTCCACCGGGACCCTGTCCCTGGACGCCGGCGCGGTGAGCGCCGTTGTCGGACAACGCCGTTCGCTGCTGCCCGCGGGCATCACCGCGGTGTCGGGCAAGTTCTACGGCGGCGACGTCGTCGAATTGTGCGATCCCGCAGGCGCTGTCGTGGCCCGCGGCGTGGTCGCCTACGACGCGGTCGAGCTGGCCGGCATGATCGGACGGTCCACCTCGGAATTGCCCGGGGAGTCACGCCGGCCGGTGGTGCACGCCGATGACCTGGTAGCCGTGCAACGGCATTGAGAAGTCACTGGGAAGCTTGCAAATACAGTGAGCCCCACACTATCTCGGTCAACGTCGCGGCCAGCTCCGTGTCGTACTCGGCTGGCCGGGCCGGCAGGTTCTGGTGGCAGGCCCGCTCGACCATCCAGGTCAGGGCGCTCGCGGTGGTAGTCGCGTGCAGCTGGGGCCGGATCGACCCGTCGGCCTGGCCTTCTTCGATGACCCGGGTCAGGCGCCCGATGATGTCGTCCAACAGATCCCGGTAGGCCTGCGCGGTGGCGGGGTCGTAACCGGAGACCTCGTTGAGGGCGATGAGCACGGGTTGGTGACGACGGAAGCTGGCGATGATGCCGGTTATCGCCGCGCGCGCGTCGTCGGGATTGTGCCGCCAGGCCACGTCCCACCAGCGTTCCCCGCTGCTGGTCAGGTCACTGAGGACCTGGCCGGCGAGCTGGCGCAGCAGATCGCCCTTGTCCTGGAAGTAGATGTAGAAGCTGGCGCGGGAGATGCCGGCCTCGGTCGCCAGGCGGTCCACGCTGAGCTCGGTGAAGCTGGTGCCGTCGCGCATCAGGCGTTCGGTGGCTTCCAGCAGGCGGCGTTCCATCTGTTCTTGGCGCTGCTGACGCTCCTGTTGGCGATTGCCCTGGGATCTGCGGGTAACGGCCGGCATCCGTCGAGCATAACCGAAGCGTGGACGTCTTGACTAGACAATATGTCTAGGCATATCGTCGGGCCAACGGAAGGATCGCCAACCATGAACACATCCGCGCAGACCGCCGAAGCCCGCCCGTATGACGCGGTCGACCTGTCGTCCAAAGCGTTCTGGTCGAAGACCGCCGCGGAACGAGAACGCTCCTTCGCCACCCTGCGGGCTGAACGCCCGGTCAGCTGGCAGCCACCGGTCGAGGGCGACCTGATCGAGAACCCGGCCGATCCGGGCTATTGGGCGGTCACCCGTCGGGCTGACATCGTCACGGTGAGCCGCAACAACGAGGTATTCCTGTCCGGCAAAGGCGTGATGTTCGCCGACATCCCCGAAGAACTCCTGGAAGCCTCCCAATCCTTCCTGGCGATGGATCCGCCACGGCACACCAAACTGCGCAAGCTCGTCAGCGCGGCCTTCACACCGCGACAGGTCCGCCGCATCGAAGACTCGATCCAGCACAACGCCGAGGTGATCGTCGCAGAACTGCGGGACGCGGGCAGCGGCGCGGACTTCGTCGACATCTGCGCCAAGGAATTACCGATACGCACCCTGTCGGACATGATGGGGATTCCCGACTCCGAGCGGCACCAGGTGGCGCACGCCGCCGATGCCGTGGTGTCGTGGGCCGACCCGGAGTTCCTCGACGGCCGCAACCCGCTGGAGCTGCTCGTCCAGAACCAGATCTATCTGCACCAGGTGGCCGGATCGCTGGCCGCGCAGCGGCGCGAGCAGCCCGGCGACGATCTGTTCAGCGGGCTGGTGAACGCCGAGGTGGACGGCGACCGGCTCACCGATGCGGAGGTCGCCGCATTCTTCGTCCTGTTGGCCGTGGCCGGCAATGACACCACCCGTCAGACCGCCAGCCACGCGCTGAAGGCGCTGACCGACTTCCCCGACCAAAAAGCTTGGCTACAAGCCGATTTCGAGAACCGCAACGGGACGGCGATCGAAGAGTTCATCCGATGGGCCACCCCGGTGATGACGTTCCGGCGCACCGCGGCAACGGATTTCGAGCTGGGCGGGCAGACCATCCGGGCGGGGGAGAAGGTGGCGATGTTCTACGCCTCCGGCAACTGGGATCGCGAAGTCTTCGACGAACCGGAACGTCTGGACCTCAGCCGCAGTCCCAATCCGCATGTCGGCTTCGGCGGCGGTGGTGTGCACTTCTGCCTCGGCGCCCACGTGGCACGAGCGCAACTACGGGCGCTGTTCGGCGAATTGCTCCGGCAGGTTCCCGACATCCAGGCTGGGGAGCCGTCCTTCGTGGTCGGCAATTTCATCCACGCCATCCGGCGCTTGCCCTGCACCTTCTGAATTTCCGGCGCCTGAGCGCGCCAAGAATTCGTTGAGGATCCGCATAGGCACCTCCGAAATGCTTTTCGCATCGACAACGACGCGAAAACACGGAGGACATCATGTGGGCTTTGACGACATCAAACGGCTTGCGGGTAGACAACATTCGGCACGAGACCGACGCTCGGCTGGCCGTTCGCAACCTCGGGTACCCCAGGGTCATCGGCCCCAACTCCTGGCAGGTGGTCGACAACTTCGGCCGGCAGTTCGTCGCCGAGGTCAGAAGGGCGCGCTGACCGTCAGTTCGGCGGCCAACAGGCTCAAGATCTCTGAACAGCCGCCGTCGACTTTGACCGTCGCCAGGTCGTCGCCGCGGGTGGGGCCCCGGTTGACGATCGCCACCGGCTTGCCGGCCGTTGCGGCGTGGCGCACGAATCGGTAGCCGGAGAACACGGTCAGCGACGAACCCGCGACCAACAGCGCATCGGCTTCATTCACCATCGAATAAGCCTGCGCAACAATGTTTTTAGGGACGCTCTCGCCGAAGTAGACGATGTCGGGCTTGAGCATGTCGCCGCACTTTCGACAGTCCAGATACCGGAACGACGCGGTGTCGGCGACGACGGCGTCCGCGTCGGGTGCCACCGCCAGCCCGCCAACGGCCTCGGCGCGCTCGATGAAACCCGGGTTCAGCGCTTCGAGTTCCTCGGCGAGCGCGGCGCGGCTCATGGAGTGACCGCAGCCCAGGCACACGACCTGGGCATAGCTGCCGTGCAGGTTCACCACGTTGGTGCTGCCGGCTTTGGTGTGCAACAGATCGACGTTCTGCGTGATGACGCCGACGACCACGCCCGCCTGTTCCAACACGGCCAGGGCACGGTGGCCCGCGTTCGGGCGAGTCCCGTCCATGTGTCGCCAACCCACGTGGTTGCGCGCCCAGTACCGCTGCCGGAACACCGGGTCGGAGATGAACTGCCGGATCGTCATCGGGTTGCTGGGCGGCGAGTCGGGTCCCCGGTAGTCGGGGATGCCGGAGTCGGTGGAGAGTCCGGCGCCGGTCAGCACCGCAATCCGGCGCCCGGCCAGGGTCGCGACGAGTTCGGGGGACTCCACTTCTTCGAGGGTAAGCGTGTTGGTTCGCGCCAGATCGTTTTGCCCCCGGTGTGCGGGGGTAATTCGGCGGGAAGACCCTGCCAAGCGACAATGGACGGCGATGAGCTTCTACTCCGCATACCAGCACGGATTCGTGCGCGTCGCGGCGTGCACGCACCACACCACCATCGGCGACCCGGCGGCCAACGCCGAGTCGGTATTGGGACTGGCGCACAGCTGCCATGACGAGGGCGTCGCGCTGGCGATCTTTCCCGAGCTGACGCTGACCGGTTACTCCATCGAGGACATCCTGCTGCAGGATGCTTTGCTCGATTCCGTCGAAGCAGCGTTGCAGGAGCTGGTCGCCGCGTCGGCCGGACTGTTGCCCGTCCTGGTTGTCGGCGCGCCGCTGCGGCATCTGCACCGCATCTACAACACCGCGGTGGTCATCCATCGCGGTTCGGTGCTCGGGGTGGTGCCGAAGTCGTACCTGCCGACTTATCGGGAGTTCTACGAGCACCGCCAGATCGCTCCCGGGGACGGCGAGCGGGGCACGATCCGCATCCCCGCGCTCGACGTGGAAGTCCCGTTCGGCCCCGATCTGCTCTTCAGCGCGTCGGACCTGCCGGACTTCGTGCTGCACGTCGAGATCTGTGAGGACATGTTCGTCCCGGTGCCGCCCAGTGCCGAAGCGGCGCTGGCGGGAGCGACCGTGCTGACCAATCTGTCCGGCAGCCCGATCACCATCGGCAGGGCCGAGGACCGCTGCCTGCTCGCGCGTTCAGCCTCGGCACGCTGTCTGGCCGCCTATGTGTACGCCGCCGCCGGCGAAGGCGAGTCGACGACGGACCTGGCCTGGGACGGTCAGACGATGATCTGGGAGAACGGTACCCAGCTGGCCTGCTCGGAACGTTTCCCGAAGGGCGAGCGACGTTCGGTCGCCGACGTCGACACCGGATTGCTGCGTTCCGAGCGGCTCCGGATGGGCACTTTCGACGACAATCGCCGCCACCACCGGACGGCTACGGATCCGTTCCGGCGCATCGAGTTTCGGCTCGGCCCGCCGGACCGTGACATCGGGCTGCTGCGCAACGTCGAGCGGTTCCCGTTCGTCCCGGCGAATAGGGAACGGTTGGAACAGGATTGCTACGAGGCCTACAACATCCAGGTGGCCGGGCTCGAGCAGCGGCTGCGCGCGCTGGACTATCCCAAAGTCATCATCGGCGTCTCCGGTGGGCTGGACTCGACGCACGCGTTGATCGTGGCGGCCAAAGCGATGGACCAGGAGGGGCGTCCACGTAGCGACATTCTGGGCTTCACCCTGCCTGGCTTCGCCACCGGCGATCACACCAAGAACAATGCGATCAAGCTGGGTGAGGCGCTGGGTATCACCTTCGAGGAGATCGACATTCGCGAGACCGCCAACCGGATGTTCGAGGAGATCGGGCATCCGTTCGCGCGCGGCGAGAAGGTTTACGACGTCACCTTCGAGAACGTCCAGGCGGGGTTACGCACCGACTACCTGTTCCGGTTGGCCAACCAGCGCGGCGGCATCGTGCTGGGCACGGGCGATCTTTCGGAGCTGGCACTGGGATGGTCGACTTATGGTGTCGGAGATCAGATGTCGCATTACAACGTCAACGGCGGGGTGCCCAAGACGCTGATTCAGCATCTGATCCGCTGGGTCATCTCCTCCGACCAGTTCGAGAAGGAAGTGACCGACGTGCTGCAGTCGGTCGTCGACACCGAGATCACCCCGGAACTGGTTCCGGCCGGCGAGGAAGAGGAACTGCAGAGCAGCGAAGCCAAAGTCGGACCTTATGCGCTGCAAGACTTCTCGTTGTTCCAGGTGTTGCGCTACGGCTTCACACCGTCGAAGATCGCCTTCCTGGCCTGGCACGCATGGAGCGACCCGGAAAGCGGCAGCTGGCCACCCGGCTTCCCGGAAGACAACCGACCGGCCTATTCGCTGAGCGACATCCGGCGCTGGCTGCAGGTGTTCGTCAAACGGTTCTACTCGTTCAGCCAGTTCAAACGGTCGGCATTGCCCAACGGCCCCAAGGTTTCTCACGGCGGTTCGCTCTCCCCGCGAGGTGACTGGCGGGCGCCGTCGGACATGTCCGCGCGTATCTGGCTCGACGAGATCGAGCGGGAGATCCCGCAGGACTGATCCCGTCCCGGGTTACGGGTCTTCGTCGTCGTCGGGGATCAGGAGTTTCTCGGGGTGGTGGAATGTGTTTATTCTGGGTTGGCCGTGGTCGAGGTGGGGTGGTGGGATCCATTCAATGCGCCGCCATCAACAAACTATGTGTTTGCCCAGAGGCGACTTCTGCGCTGATATGGGAGTTAGCCTCCGTCGCATGACCAACCTGCGAAAACCTCTGACTACCCTCCTTGACGGCGCTCATCGAAAATCCCCAGGTGTGCTCGTTGAAATTCCCCACCTGTGAGCACCGGTCAGTGTAGTGGTTGGCGGGTGCCGGTGGTGGCTCGGCGGAGGGTTTCGGCGGCGGCGTGGTGGTCGCGTAGCCGGTAGGACTCGCCGTCGAGGTTGATGACCACGGAGCGGTGCAGGAGTCGGTCGAGCATCGCGGCGGCCACGGTGGTGTCGCCGAGGATTTCTCCCCAGGAGCCGACGCCGCGGTTGGTGGTGATCACGATGCTGGTTTTCAAATACCGTTGGGAGACAACCTGAAACAACGCTGATGCAGCTTCTGCCGGTAGCGGCAGATACCCGAGTTCGTCGATGACCAACAGTGTCGGCCCGGCGAAGAAGCGCATGGTGGTGGCCCAGCGTCCCTCGATGGCGGCGCGGTGGCACCGGGCGGCAAGATCTGCCGCGGTGGTGAAGTAGGTGCGATACCCGGCATGGGCTGCCGCTCTTGCTAATCCGACTGACAAGTGCGTCTTCCCCGTCCCCGGCGGGCCGATGAGCAGAATGTTGGTCGCCGATTCGAGGTAGTGGCAAGTGCCCAACTCATCGATGAGTGCGCGGTCGATGCCGGCGGCTGCGTCGACGTCGAAATCGTCGAGGGTGGCCGGGGTGGGCAGGCTGGCGAACCGCAGCCGTCCGGCCAGCCTTCGTGCGGTGCTGGCATCGACTTCGACGGCCAGCAGCTGTTCGATCGCCGTGGTGAGTGTGAGGCCTTCGGTGCTGGCACGCTCGAGCACGGCGGGTAGCGCTTCGGCGGCGGCGTGCAGTTTGAGTTCGGCCAGGTGCGAGCGCAGCTGCTGGTACCGGGAAGCTGGCGTCGACGACGACTTTGCGGTGGTGGCGACGGTCTTCGGGGTGCGCGCAGTGGGGGTCATTTGATGGTCCTTTTCTGGGCGGCCCGCTCATAGGCGGACAGGTCGATGACAGTGGAATCAGTTGATGGAGTTGACGATTCGGAAGGTCCAGCGTTGCCGTGTTTGTGTTGGAGTAGTTGTGCGGCAGCGGCTTTGGCGGCCGGTCCCGGTGGGATGCGTTCCTTGCGGCGGTGTGGACGCCCCGTGTTCGCGGTGGCCATCGCGGCGGTATCGAGGGCGATGACATGCCCGCTGTCACGGACCATCACTCCGAGGCCGTCGGCGGCCATTCGGTGCCGCGCGATCACGATCCCGCCGACGGTAGCGATGTCGCAGAACTGGTCTCCGACGGGATGACTCACCCTCACCTGGGTGGCGGCCAACTCCGGGGGCACCGAGTAGCGGTTGCCGCGGTAGGACACCAACGCCTGCCTTGAGGCGGTTCGGGTTTCTGACACGATCACCGGATACGGCACCGCCGGCACCGGACTCAGCGGTTCAGTTTTGGCTACCACCGCTACCGAGGATCGCCCGTCGGCGGTGGCCCGGATCCGGGTGTCGCCGCGCACCGCCGCGAAGCGGTCCACCCTGGCCTGCGCTGCCTCGACGGTCAGATCGTCGGCCAGGGTGCGCCACCAGCGTTGCGCGGCAGTGTGGTTAACCTTCTCCACGACACCTTTGCGGTTGCCGCGTCACGGCGGGCAGATCGCTATCGAGACGCCGTAATGCTTGGCTACCCCGGCGAAGGACGCGGTCACCCGGCCTGAGCCGGGATCGCAGACGGTGGCCATCCGGTCGAACCGCCTGACCCGGGTCAGGCCGCCCAGACCGCGGCAGATTTTGTCGATGGCGGCCACCAGGTGGGGTTGATCCATCGACGGTGACAGCACAGCCCGCCACTTCCCGGAATGGGCCAGCGAGCCGACCAACAGGAAGGCCTTCTTCCCCCAGCCCCACGATGCAGGTGGATCAGGCAATTCCAGCCAGTCCCATTGGGTTTCCTCGCCTGGCGGGTGCGCGATGATGGCGTTGGGCCGGTCGGTGGCGGTGCGGCAGGCCTCACAGTCCGGGCGCAGATTCCGGGTGCGGATGTTGCGGGTCAGACTCTGATACGACAGCCCGAAACCCAAGTCCTCCAATTCGTCGTAGAGGGTGCGGGCCCACAGATGCGGGTCCTCGACCAGTCGCGCCGACACGTAGTCGATGAACGAGTCGAACGGATCCGGCCCCGGCCTGGCCCGCACACCAGGCTCACCGTCGCTGGCCAGATACTTGCGGACCGTTTTGCGGTCGAAGCCGGTGTGACGGGAGATCGCTGAGATCGACCATCCACGTCTACGTAGGGCGTGTACTTCCATGTCGTCCTCCCATGTGAGCATGAGAAAGCGGGCCTCCTTCGACTGGAGCTACTGGCGTCAGACACCAGCAGCATCGAGGGAGGCCCGCCCTTCTCGGCGGAGCCACACGGGTGGGGAATTTCAATGAGCGTCAGTGGGGAATTTCAGCGAGCGCGGTCATCCTTGCGACCATAACCATCGGGGTCATACCTACCCTGGCCGTGCCTGCGCATGCCGATCCCGGCAGCGAGTACACCGACGGTCTTGCGAGCTCGATCTGTCAGCTGCTGGTGCAGCAGCACTGGACGCCCCAACGCGTGGTGGCCGAACTCGTCTCATCGTTCCCCCGCGAAATCGTCGCCAACGAGGCTGACGGCTGGAAGATGCTGAGATGGGCCGTCGCAGCTAAATGTCCTGGTGCTGCATGAAGCGCTACGGCCTGAAGTCCGCGGAATGAAGCCCGGCGGTCTCTTGCGCTGTAACAAGTCGGCTGCTGGACCGCCTAAGGGCCACCCCCACCCTTCTGTCGCCGCCATTGCTTTGGACGCAGCAGATCAACCCAATCGACAATGGTTATGCGTCGTGAAGGCGGGAGGTCGTTCCACACAAAGTACGGCGGATCGATGCGCGTGCTTTTCCCCTCGCTGCTGGGATCGGGATCGGCGTCCTCGTCGGTTTGGCCCCGTTGCGGAGGCACGATTCGCCCCGGTGAGGGTTCGGCCTCTGTGAGGGTGAGGTTGGCAAGAATTAAAGATTCGAAGTACTTAGACGTAGCTGTGGTAGGAGCGGAGTCCGCACCAGATTCTTCGTCGCCGCGCGGCGGACTCAGATTTGTTACCGAAACCACGGACGGATCAGCAGCCAATTCGGCAGTTTCCAGAATGCCCAAGATCTCCTGCTGCATAGTACGGAAGTCTTCTTCGTCAAACCCGGTGATAATTGGGAGTTCCCAGAAGGGTGGGGCATCGCTACCGTGATCGTCGAGCATTTCACGAATCCCCACGTCAAACATCCGCAGTGCTGTGAAGCTCAGATTCCAGCGCACGGTCGGAGTGTCACTGTCGCCTACTTTGGTCGCCAACAGCAATTCCCTGGGCGTAGGCGAACCCAACGCCTCCGTCAAGCGAACGTACGCCTGTTGCTGTGTCATGCTGCGCGGGCGGGGGTCTGGCCGGTTGTCGTACATCCATAGGGACAGGTAGTCATAGGCATGCTCGGTATAGCTTGTTTGGGCCAGAATATGGTCGCTGCCCACCGCTTGACCAAGCTCCCGACAGACTGTTTGAAGGAGCTGAGAATCCTGAACAGAGATATCGACGATGGCACCATCGCCCGACTTTGCCGCCGATACATAAAGCATGACGTCAATAGGTATAGCCACCGAGCGGGAATCACAAGTCAAATTTAGGCGGCTAACGTGTTCACTAGACCGATGATCAAGATTCTGACCACAGTGACCGCCGGGCTAGGTATCGCCCTCGCCACCGCTGCCCCGGCAGTTGCCGACGAGGCGGGCTTCATCAACTCCGTCAACGCCGTGGGTCACTACAGCACCGTCTACCCGAACGAGACGATCCAGGTGGGTTACCGGGTTTGCGGTGCCTTCCAGCGTGGCGGGAAGTCCGCCGCAATCCAGCAAGTGCTCACCGAGTACAACCGGGACGACTCGCCGAACCGGGCGTACTACGCCACTCTGTTCGCGCAGAGCGCGGCCACCGAGTTGTGCCCGCAACATGCAGGTGAGATCGGTCAGATCTGATGTAAGCACCTAGCGACGACAAAAGCCCCCAGTGGCCACTAGGGGTACTGGGGGCTTTTGCCATGCCTGCTCGGGCCTATCCGCCATTTCGTTCACATGCCACGCCATCCCCATTCCGGTCTAACGCAGGGTGATAGTCGATATCCCCTCGGGGAATGTTGGTCCTGCCATCCGCCCGCGCTTCGTCGCAGTTCGCGTAGTGGTGCGGCAGATTCGTAGCGGCTGGGGCGGAGGTAAAAGTGTTGGTGCTACGCGAAGGGAGAGGTCTCTGCGCTTCGTCAAGCCTGTAGCCGAGCAACACTATGACCACGGCCACGACCACCGAGATGACTGCTACAACAACGCGGGTCTGTTGCGGCGTGAACCGCCGCCGTGTGGGTTGGTCTTCATCGGCAGGCGGCTGAGTCACGTTATGGCCTGAAATCGGGGGCGATGAAGCCCGAGTCTCGGATCTCCCAAATCCGATCCTTGCTCACCCCATCGAAATTGATCTTGTCCAAAGTAGCCCGCTCATAAGTAACGTCGACGACGACTTCGGTCGAGGTGTTCCCGTATGTATCCGTCATTGGGAAGGTGCCTTGGACAGTCACCTGAGCAGCATTCGGGTACGTCGCCTTGGCATATTTAAGGATCTCAATCGTTTCGTATCGCGCGCCGTCCTTGATGAATCCTTTGGTGAAGTTGTCCTTAATGGCGAATTGCGCAGTGACGAGTTGACCTTCCGGCCCGTCCAGTGTCGTGAAGTTTGCGGCGGGCTTGGCGGGGCCAGTAGATGTCGGCGTTGCTATCGCGCTGCTCGGGGTAGTTGGGCCACTGTCGGCTTTATGGTCATTGCTGCTGCACTTACCGACCATCATCAGGAAAAGGATGATGCCGAGCACTGCTATCACTGCCTTCGGAGGCACGCGCGGTTTCGGTGGCTTGTTTGGGTGCTGGTATTGGCTAGTCCATTTGGTCCCGTCGAAGTACCGCTTCCCGCCAGCAACGGCGGGGTCCGGGTACCGGCCCGGACCAGCTTTCGGCGGTAGCGGCTGCGTAGGTGCCATCGCTCCATCCCGAAGGGTCGTTGGTGAAACCGGCAAGGGTGAGGCTATCGCTAAGCATGGAACGAAAAAAGCCCCCGGCTGCCGTCGAGGCACCGGCCGCTTTTTCGTCTTCTTATGTAGCAAGGTGGACCCATGACAAACCGGACTGCGGTTCCGCCGCTACCTGTTGAGATCGTCAACCACACTGACTGGTTGATTCAGTGGCTACCGGCGTTCTCGTCGGTGACTGTCGCACTCGTTGCATTCGGCGGGGTCCTTCTGTCTAACCGCAGGGCAGACAAGCGTGCCGTGCAAGACAGAGAGGATGCACGGCACCGGGCGTTTCTGGACTGGAAGCGTGAGCAGATCCTGCGCGTCGGGAGTGATGCGGTGGCGGCTGCAATGACCGCGACGGACACTTACCGCAAGTACTCCTATACAGGTCAAGAGGTAACGTACGAATTCTTCGTTCCGGCGGAAGAGGCATTGCGCCGAATGCAGATGGCCATATCCAGCTTTGAGTTATTGAAGGCCGAGGACGCCGCCCAGAGGTGCGTCCAGATGCGAGATGCGGTGCACGACACGGAAATGCTTGCGGCGGCAGACAAGTGTCGCGATGCTCGCCACAACGAGCCTGCCAGCCTGGCCGCCGCCGAAGCGAAATTCAAGGGATATAGACGCGCGCGCCCATCCGGCGGCGGCTTCGAGTTCTGCCACGGTGGTGGTAGCGATGATGGTGACCGGCAGGCCGCGGTGGCGGCCCAGTTCGCCGGAGGCCAGCAGTGCGCGTAGCCCGGGAGCCCGCATCCGCTAAGGGGTGGTGAACACATCAAAAGACAACGCGCACAAACGATCCACATCCGCATCGAGTGCGTCGAAGACCTCCACGATCTCTTCCCGCGTGCTCGTCGCCATACCTCAAATTCTAGGAACGGACACCGACAACTCCCCGGCCCCGACGACGCGCCTGTGGATAAACCTTCAACTGTGGACAAATCAACTTGGCCCGACCCGACACGACGCTGAAGTGCTTGCCGCACAGCGCATTTTCCTCGGACACGCTGCCTACGACGACTACTCGGCTTCGCATACTGGCGCACCTGCGCCGCATCACCTTTCGGTGAAAACACGGACACGGCCCGGCGTCACTTTGCTGCGACAGCCGATAAGTCGGGGTCCGCGAGCTAGTGTGCTGCGTGATCGGGAAGGGAAGCCGATTGACGTCGGGTGAGCCAACAAAGGAAACGCCGGAGAGCGGCAGTGCTCCGGCCAGAAGGCGCGCCGGTCGCTTCCTGTCCCGGATACGCTTCCGGGTGAGCATCCAGTCCAAGATCCTGGTGGCGCTGCTGCTTTCGTCCATATTGTCGGTCGCGGTCATCGGCCTCATCGGGGCGCTTTCCGGTCGCAGCGCTCTGCGCGAAGTCGAATCCGAGCGACTGATCGAACTGCGCGAATCCCAGAAGCGCCAGATCGAGGCATTGTTCGCCGAAGTGACGAACTCGCTGGACGTCTACAGCGGCGGCTTCAGCGTCAGCCAGGCTGTCATCGCGCTCACCGCCGGGTTCAACCAGCTGGCTACGTCGACCATCACCCCGGCGCAGCAGCAGGCGATCACCAACTACTACGACAACCAGATGATCAAACCGATCAAGCAGGTGACGGGCGAAGAGATCGATCTCAATGCGGTTCTGCCGAACACCAACGCGCAGAAGTACCTTCAGGCCCATTACACCGCCGTCCAGGCTCCGAACTCCGAGCCGCCACTGGACGCCGGTGACGGCAGCGCGTGGTCGGCAGCCAATGTCCGCTACGACTTCTACATGCGCGACATCGTCAACCGATTCGACTATCGGGATGCGCTGCTGTTCGACATGGACGGCAATGTCGTCTACTCCGTCAAGAAGGGCCCGGATCTCGGCACCAACATCCTGACCGGTCCTTACCGCGAATCCAACCTACGCGATGCATATCGAAAAGCGCTGCGCGCCAACGACGTTGAATATGTATGGATAACCGACTTCCAGGCTTACCAGCCGGCATTGGGAGCTCCGACGGCGTGGGCGGTCTCGCCGATCGGCATCGACGGCAAGGTCGACGGGGTCATGGCCTTGCCGCTGCCGATTGCCAAGATCAACAAGATCATGACCGCCGACAAAAAATGGCAGTCCGCCGGCATGGGTCCCGCGACCGAGACGTATCTGACCGGCACGGACGACTTGATGCGCTCGGACTCAAGGATTTTCCTGGAAGACCCGAAGGCATACCGCCGCGAGGTCATTGCCGCGGGGACCTCGTCGGAAATCCCGGATCGGGCGATGAAGCTGGGCGGCACCACATTGGTGCAGCCGATCAAGAGCGCCGGCGCGCGTGCCGCGCTACGTGGTGAGACCGGCGTCATGGTCGGCACTGATTACACCGGCAACCAAGAGTTGGAAGCGTTCGCGCCGCTGGACATCCCCAACTCCGATCTGCACTGGGCGATTCTGGCCACCCGTGACGATTCTGATGCGTTCGCGCGGTTGGGCCGGTTCAGCAAGACGCTGGCGGTCGCGGTCACCGCGATGATCTTCGTCATCAGTGTGGCTTCGATGCTGATCGCACAGGCCGCCGTTCGGCCGTTGCGGCGCCTGGAAGAAGGCACGCAAAAAATCAGCTCCGGCGACTACGAAGTCAACATCCCGATCACCTCCCGCGACGAAATCGCGGACCTCACTGGC
Source organism: Mycobacterium sp. NGS59 (assembly GCF_059812345.1). Lineage (NCBI taxonomy): Bacteria > Bacillati > Actinomycetota > Actinomycetes > Mycobacteriales > Mycobacteriaceae > Mycobacterium > Mycobacterium sp. NGS59. The sequence continues at coordinate 112,443 of NZ_JCALCN010000013.1, read as the reverse complement.
GCTTTCAACGAGATGAGCCGCAACCTGGCGATCAAAGAGGAGCTGCTCAACGAGCAACGCAGAGAGAATGACCGGTTACTGCTGGCCCTGATGCCGGAGTCGGTGGTCCAGCGCTATCGCGAAGGCGGGACCACGGTCGCGCAGATGCACCAGGATGTCGCCATTGTCTTCGCCGATATCGTCGGCGTAGACGAGATTTCCAACGAGTTGTCCGGACAGGAACTGGTCGAGATCGTCGACGACCTGTTCCGTCAGTTCGACGCGGCCGCCGAAGCTCGTGGCGTGGAACGGATCCGGACGTTCCACAACGGCTATCTCGCCAGTTGCGGCGTGATCACACCACGACTCGACAGCATCCACCGCAGCATCGAGTTCGCGCTCGAAATGCGCCGCATCATCGATCGTTTCAACAACAAGAGCAGACACGTTCTCGGTCTGCGGGTCGGCATCAACACCGGAAACGTCGTCAGCGGGCTGGTCGGCCAGTCCGGCCTCGTCTACGACATGTGGGGCGCTGCAGTCAGCCTGGCCTACCAAATGCACAGCGGCGCACCACAACCGGGTATCTACGTGGCGGCGCAAGTGTATGAGGCGATGCGTGACACCCGCAATTTCACACCGGCGGGAACCATCCTGGTCGGCGGCGCCGAACAAACCATCTACCGGTTGGTGGAGCGGCAATGAACCCGCTGCACTCCTCGTGGTTCTACTGGGCTCTCGCGGTGGCGATCGGGTTCCCGGTCGGTCTGATCCTGTTGACCGAACTGCAGCATTCACTCGTCCGGCGCAGGAGCCGCCTGGCCCGGCAGGTCAGCATGCTGCGCAACTGGCTGCTGCCGCTCGGAGCGCTGTTGCTGCTGCTGGTCAAGGCATCACAGGTCCCGGCCGGTGACGTCCCGGTGCGCCTGCTCACGACCGTCTTCGGCTTCTTGGTCCTGGTGCTGTTGCTGTCCGGACTGAATGCGACGGTCTTCGAGGGGGCTCCCGAAGAAAGCTGGCGCAAACGTGTTCCGGCGATCTTCCTCGACGTCGGCCGCTTCGCGCTGATCGGTGTCGGCCTCGCGGTGATCTTGTCCTACATCTGGGGCGTTCGCGTCGGTGGGGTGTTCACCGCCCTGGGCATCACGTCGGTGGTCATCGGCCTGATGTTGCAGAACTCCGTCGGCCAGATCGTCTCGGGTCTGTTCATGCTCTTCGAGCAGCCCTTCCGGATCAACGACTGGCTGGACACCCAGACGGCCCGGGGACGCGTCATCGAGGTGAACTGGCGAGCGGTGCACATCCAGACCGGTAGCGGACTTCGGATCACGCCGAACTCGGTGCTGGCCGCCACGGCGTTCACCAACCTCAGCCGCCCGGCGGGCCCGCACAAGTGCACGATCACCACGACGTTCGCCGTTGAGGATCCGCCCGACAAAGTGTGCGCGATGCTGTCGACGGTGGCCGCCGCGCTGCCGCTGATGCGGCCCGGCAGCACGCCGGACTCGGTCGCGCTGGGTGGCGGTGAGTACCGGACGACGATCAGGGTCAGCTCGCCCGCCGACGAAGGAGCCACGCAATCGACGTTCCTGCGTTGGATCTGGTACGCGGCCCGTAGGGAAAAGCTCCACCTGGACGGCGCCCAAGACGACTTTTCGACGCCAGAACGGGTGACGGAGGCGTTGCGCACCGTGGTTGCGGACGAACTGCGACTCACTCTTGTCGACCAGCAGTTCCTCGCCCCGTACGCCAGGATCGTTCGGTACGGCGCCGACGAAGTCGTGCAGTATCCCGGGTCGGTCCCCACGGTGATGACGTTCCTGGTCGCCGGCAGCGTCCGACTGGTCGTGACCGACGACGACGGGGTCATGGTGCCGTTCTCGACCCTGGACGAGGGATCGTTCATCGGCATCACCGCGCTGACTCGGCAACCCAACGTCGCCGGTGCCTACGCCCTCGAGGAAGTGACCGCCCTGGAGATCGACCGCGAACATGTGGAAAAAATCGTGATGAACAAGCCGACGCTGCTACAGGATCTGGGTCGGCTCATCGATGAGCGGCAACGGAAGGCTCGGCGGGTGACCCGCCGCGAGGCGGTGAGCTGACCCGCCCGGTGGGGTGCCGGCAGAGCGGCAAAGCGCGGATGACTCCCCGCGAGCCAGTCCACCGACCCACGTTTGGACTTTTTCCACGAAAACCGTCGCGGTAGACAAGCCGTTGGAGTTACCGTTTGCCACATGGGTCGGCGACCAAGTCGCATGACCTGCTGTACGGGCTTCTATCCGAGCGGAGGTTGTTTGCCATGGTCCAATTCACCCGCGGGGCGAGAGTGTTCGTGATGGTCGCGGTTCTCGGTTGTGGAGCCGCCGTACCGGGGGTTGCGTCGGCCGCGCCAAGCAAATTGATGGGGATGCTGCCCGAGGGTTTCTCGTCGAGTAACTGCGAGGCGCAGACATCGACAGGACTCGCGGTCGAGAAGGTGAACTGCGACCAGAGCACCGTCGCAGGCGGTCCGACCGCGGCTTCGTTCGCGCTTTACCGAAGCGTCGACGACCTGGCGACGGGGTTCAGCAGCGCCAAGATCGATCTGGCATCGAGTTGTCCGGGTGATCAGCAGTCGCCGGGGCCGTGGACCAGCCAAGGTCAGGTCGGCGGGCAGGTTGAGTGCGGGACCGTCGTCGCCGGCAACGGCAAGGTCTCTGTCGTGGCCTGGTCGGACAACGCCAAGCTGCGGGCCGCCGCGGTCCAGGGCAACGACATCAGCAGCCTCTACCAATGGTGGAAGACCAAGTCCGGCTGAGCTGACCCGACCCGACTGAGCAGCGCTAAGCCCGATATCCTGGGCTGATGAGTCTGCCAGCTCCGGCGATGCCCGACCTGCGTCAAGAGGTGCACGACGCCGCTCGGCGTGCCCGGGTCGCCGCTCGCGTCCTGGCCGTGACGCCCACCGCGGTCAAGAACCGCGCACTGCACGCCGCAGCCGACGAGGTACTGGCCCGCGTCGACCAGATTCTGGCCGCCAACTCCGAAGACCTGAACGCCGCGCGGGAGGCCGGCACTCCGGCTGCCATGCTCGACCGGCTGGCGCTGAACCCACAGCGGGTCGACGGCATCGCTGCCGGGCTGCGGCAGGTGGCGGGTCTGCCCGATCCGGTCGGTGAGGTGCTGCGCGGGTCGACGCTGCCCAACGGTCTGCAACTGCGCCAGCAGCGGGTTCCGCTCGGCGTGGTCGGAATGATCTACGAGGGCCGTCCCAACGTCACCGTCGACGCCTTCGGGTTGACGCTCAAGTCCGGCAACGCCGCGCTGCTGCGGGGCAGCTCGTCAGCCGCCAGGTCCAATGAGGCACTGGTCACGGTCCTGCGCGGCGCCCTGGTCGCTCAGGACCTGCCCGCGGACGCCGTCCAGCTGTTGTCATCGGCAGACCGCGCCACCGTCACCCACCTGATCCAGGCGCGTGGCCTGGTGGACGTGGCGATCCCGCGCGGGGGAGCGGGACTGATCGAGGCGGTGGTACGCGACGCACAGATCCCGACCATCGAGACCGGGGTCGGCAACTGTCACGTCTATGTGCACGAAACCGCCGACCTCGACGTGGCCGAGCGGATCCTGCTGAACTCCAAGACCCGCCGGCCGTCCGTCTGCAACGCCGCGGAGACCCTGCTGGTGGACGCCGCGATCGCCGAGCATGCGCTGCCGCGACTGCTGAATGCGTTGCAGAGTGCGGGCGTCGCCGTCCATCTCGACGCCGACGACGACGACCTGCGCCGCGAATACCTCGCGATGGACATCGCGGTGGCGGTGGTCGACGGCGTCGACGGCGCCATCGCGCACATCGACGAGTTCGGCACCGGGCACACCGAAGCCATTGTGACCACGAACCTTGCTGCAGCACAGCGCTTTACCGCACAGGTTGATGCGGCCGCGGTGATGGTGAACGCGTCGACCGCGTTCACCGACGGCGAGCAGTTCGGTTTCGGCGCCGAAATCGGCATCTCCACCCAGAAGCTGCACGCCCGCGGCCCGATGGGGCTGCCGGAACTGACCTCGACCAAATGGATCGTGTGGGGTGACGGCCACACCCGTCCGGCCTGAACTGTATTTTTTTCGAAGGAGACCTCCGATGAGCGTGCCCGCGCGCCCCGTGCCGTTGTTCGCCGACATCGCCGACGTCTCGCGGCGGCTCGCCGAGACCGGCTACCTGCCCGACACCGCCACCGCCACGGCGGTGTTCCTGGCCGACCGACTGGGCAAGCCGTTGCTGGTCGAAGGCCCGGCAGGCGTCGGCAAGACCGAATTGGCCCGCGCGATCGCTCAGGCCACCGATTCCGGTCTGGTTCGGTTGCAGTGCTATGAGGGCGTCGACGAGGCCCGAGCGCTCTACGAGTGGAACCACGCCAAGCAGATCCTGCGCATCCAGGCCGGATCGGGCGACTGGGAAGCGACCAAGGACGACGTGTTCAGCGAAGAATTCCTGCTGCAGCGCCCGCTGCTGACCGCGATCCGGCGCACCGAGCCGACCGTGCTGTTGATCGACGAAACCGACAAGGCCGACATCGAAATCGAGGGTCTGCTGCTGGAGGTGCTCTCTGACTTCGCAGTCACCGTCCCAGAACTCGGCACGATCACCGCGACCCGGACGCCGTTGGTGGTGCTGACTTCCAATGCCACCCGTGAGCTGTCCGAGGCGCTCAAACGTCGTTGTCTGTTCCTGCACATCGACTTTCCGTCGCCAGATCTGGAACGCCGCATCCTGTTGTCCCGGGTGCCGGAGCTTCCGGAGCATCTGGCCGAGGAACTGGTGCGCATCATCGGAGTGCTGCGCGGCATGCAACTCAAGAAGGTGCCGTCGATCGCCGAGACCATCGACTGGGGACGGACGTTGCTCGCCCTGGGGCTGGACACCATCGACGACGCGGTCGTCGCCCAAACGCTCGGCGTCGTTCTCAAACATCAGTCCGACCAGCAGCGCGCGGCCGGAGAGTTAAGGCTCAACTGATGGCCACCCGACGCATCCGACCCAGCCGGCCGCTCGCCCCGCACGGGCTGCCCGGACATCTGGTCGGCTTCGTGGAAGCGCTTCGCGGCAGCGGGATTTCGGTCGGTCCGTCGGAGACGGTGGACGCCGGGCGGGTGATGGCCACGCTGGGTTTGGGCGATCGGAAGGTGCTGCGCGAGGGCCTGGCGTGCGCGGTGTTGCGGCGGCCGGAGCACCGGGACACCTACGACGCGATGTTCGACCTGTGGTTTCCCGCCGCGCTGGGTGCCCGCGCCGTCGTCATCGACGGTGACGGCGCCGAGGACCCCGACTCGCTGCCGCCCGACGACGTCGAGGCGATGCGCCAGATGCTGCTCGATTTGCTCACCGACAATCCCGAGCTCGCCGACATGGACGAGCGCCTCGTGCAGATGATCGCCCGGATCGTCGAGGCGTACGGGAAATACAGTTCCAGCCGCGGCCCGTCGTTCTCGTCGTATCAGGCCCTCAAGGCGATGGCGCTGGACGAACTCGAAGGCAAGCTGCTGGCCGGGTTGCTCGCCCCGTACGGCGACGAGCCCACGCCGACTCAAGAGCAGATCGCCAAAGCACTTGCCGCGCAACGTATCACACAGTTGCGCAAGATGGTGGATGCCGAGACCAAGCGACGCACCGCCGAGCAACTGGGCCGTGAGCATGTCCAGATGTACGGCATTCCACAGCTTTCCGAGAACGTCGAGTTCCTGCGCGCCTCCGGCGATCAACTACGCCAGATGCGCCGCGTGGTCGCTCCGCTGGCGCGCACGCTGGCCACCCGGTTGGCCGCCCGGCGGCGCCGGTCCCGCGCCGGATCGATCGACCTGCGCAAGACGCTGCGCAAGTCCATGTCCACCGGCGGCGTGCCGATCGACGTCGTACTGAAGAAGCCCCGCCCGGCCCGCCCGGAGTTGGTGGTGCTCTGCGATGTGTCCGGTTCGGTCGCCGGGTTCAGTCACTTCACCCTGCTGCTGGTTCACGCTCTGCGGCAACAGTTTTCGCGGGTAAGGGTGTTCGCCTTCATCGACACCACCGACGAGGTGACGCACATGTTCGGCCCCGAGGCCGACCTGGCGGTGGCGATCCAGCGGATCACCCGCGAAGCGGGGGTGTATGCCCGGGACGGCCACTCCGATTACGGCAACGCGTTCATCACGTTCCAGCAGGCCAACCCGAATGTGCTGTCGCCACGCAGTTCGCTGCTGATCCTCGGCGACGGGCGCACCAACTACCGCAACCCGGCCGTCGACGTGCTGGACGACATGGTGACCGCCGCGAGGCATGCGCACTGGCTCAATCCTGAACCCAAACACCTGTGGGGCAGCGGTGATTCGGCGGTGCCGCGCTATCAGGACGTGATCACCATGCACGAATGCCGGTCGGCCAAACAGCTGGCCGCGGTGATCGATCAGCTGCTGCCGGTTTAGCGGCAGCCGTCGGCCCTCAGTGTGAAATTCCCGACGCGTCGTCGGCGAGTCGCGTCGTGAGATTCACACCCGGCAATTGAGGCGGCAATTGACCCGGCAATTGAGCGCTAGGTGCGTCGAGCGTCACGCTAGCGTGACACTCGACGCCGAGCGTCACGCTAGCGTGACAGTCAGCGGGTCTTGCGGAAGACCAGCCAGCGCATCTCGATCGGGCTGTCCTCGCGTTCGACCGGGAACACGTCGAGACCGCTGACCCACGCGGCGTACCAACTGGTCTGCGGCCACGCGCCGGGCGGCAGGTGGGCCTGCTCGTACTCGTACACCGAATCGTCGGAGACCAGTTCCAGCGGTAGTCCGGCCGACGCGTCGGACACCTCTTGCCGCGAGAACATGCCGGTGTACGCCTGCTGGCCGAACTCGCGTGCGGCGTCGTCGATTTCGTAGCCGTGCCGCGGCAGGAAGGTGTTGAACACCAGTCGTGCGCCGGGCGCCAGGCAGTGCGCGGCCAATTCGAACAGGCCACGCAATTGGTCGGTGGTGCGGAAGTCTGGCACCACTTCGGACAGCAGGATCAGCTGGTAGTCCTGGCGCAGGTCGTCTTTGGTCTCGAAGACGTTGCGCACGATGATCCGCACATCGAGCCCGTCGCGCTGCGCCTCAGACCGGATGATCTCGGCGAATTTCGGGGTGAGCTCCACCACGTCGACGGGATGACCGCGGCGCGCGAGCGGCAGCGCGTTTCGACCGGTGCCGGCGCCGATGTCGAGTACCCGGTATGTGGTGGGGTCGGCGGCTTCGTTCGCCAATGCCCACACGCGGGCGTCGGGCTGGGTGCCGAACAGCGGTGGTTCGCGAGTGGCGACCCAGTTCTCGTACGACTCGGCCACGGTGAACCAGCGGGCATTGACCTGGTAGTGCAGGGTCGGGCCGACGGGGGCGTTGTAGGAGATGACGATATTGGAGCGTTGGGATATGGAGTACGCCTCTGCGAGTTGGCCTTCCAGGACCTTGCGCAGGTGCGCGAGTTCCTCGTCGTTGAACTGCCGGCCGACGCTGGCGAAGATGTTGCTGCACATCTCCACGTAATGGTCGAGCATGCTGGGTACGGCCGGAAGCGAGATCTCCCCGGTGACCACCGAGCGGCTGAAGAAACGCCGGGCCATGGCGTCCTTCCACTGTTGCGTCTGATCTACCGAGCCCGTCGTCGGAGTTTCCACAGACTCCTTCTACACGATCGACGGCGCGGGTGGACGGTATCGGGCCAAAAGGACGTTGATGGCGGTCGCCAGCGCGCGGCGCGAGCGGGAGCGGCTGCTCAAGTAAGCTGGCAAACCATGCAAAAGCAGGTGCGCAGGCTGGGGGTGATGGGCGGGACGTTCGATCCCATCCATTACGGACACCTGGTCGCGGCCAGCGAGGTCGCGCACCAGTTCGAGCTCGACGAGGTGGTGTTCGTGCCCAGCGGCCAGCCCTGGCAGAAGGAACGCGAAGTGTCCCCCGCTGAGGACCGCTATCTGATGACGGTGATCGCCACCGCCTCCAATCCGCGCTTTTCGGTGAGCCGGGTCGACATCGACCGCGGCGGCCCCACCTACACCAAGGACACACTGCGGGAACTGCGCGAGCTCAACCCGGATGCGGAGCTGTACTTCATCACCGGCGCCGATGCGCTGGCCACGATCCTGTCCTGGCAGAGCTGGGAGGAACTCTTCGAGCTCGCCCGGTTCGTCGGGGTCAACCGACCCGGTTACGAACTGCGCCACGACCACATCACCGGCGTCCTGAGCGACCTGCCCGCAGAAGCGTTGAGACTGTTCACGATTCCCGCGCTGGCGATCTCGTCGACCGACTGCCGGCAACGTGCCGCGCAGCGTCGACCGCTGTGGTACCTGATGCCCGACGGGGTCGTGCAGTACGTGTCCAAGCGCCGGCTGTATCGCCAGCCTGCGGCGAGCGTGGCCGCCGGGAACAGCGCATGACCGCGAACCAGGAAGCCATCGACATGGCCACGGTCGCCGCGGCCGCCGCGGCATCCAAACTCGCCGACGACGTGATCGTGATCGACGTCTCCGGGCAGCTGGTGATCACCGACTGCTTCGTGATCGCCTCGGCATCCAACGAACGGCAGGTCAACGCGATCGTCGACGAGGTCGAGGAGAAGATGCGCCGGGCCGGTTACAAACCGGCGCGCCGCGAAGGTGCCCGCGAAGGCCGCTGGACGCTGCTGGACTACCGCGACATCGTCGTGCACATCCAGCACCAGGACGACCGCAACTTCTATGCGCTGGACCGGCTGTGGAGCGACTGCCCGGTGATCCCGGTGGACCTGGACGGCGAGCCCGATGAGGCGGGCACGCCGTGAGGGCGCGCCGGCTGGTGATGTTGCGTCACGGGCAGACCGATTACAACCTGGGCAGCCGGATGCAAGGTCAGCTCGAGACTGATCTGAGCGAGCTGGGCCGCGCCCAAGCGGTTGCCGCGGCCGAGGTGCTGGGCAAATTGCAGCCAGCACTGATCGTGTCGTCGGATCTGCGCCGCGCCTACGACACCGCGGTCAGGCTGGGGGAGCGCACGGGTCTGCCGGTGCGGGTGGACCCGCGGCTGCGGGAGACACACCTGGGTGACTGGCAGGGTATGACCCACGCGCAGATCGACGCCGAGCTGCCGGGCGCCCGATTGGCCTGGCGCGAGGACGCCAGCTGGGCACCGCACGGCGGCGAGAGCAGGGTCGACGTGGCAGCCCGGAGCCTGCCGCTGGTCGCCGAACTGTTGGTCGATGAGCCCGAATGGGGTGCCCCGAGCCAGCCGGAGCGGCCGATCGTGCTGGTGGCGCACGGCGGATTGATCGCCGCACTGTCGGCCGCGCTGTTGGGTCTGCCGGTCGCCAACTGGCCGGTCCTGGGTGGTTTGGGCAATTGCAGCTGGGTGCAGCTCAGTGGTCACTCCGACGACGATGTCGGATTCGGGGCAGGGTTGGACGAGATCCGCTGGCGGCTGGACGTGTGGAACGCTTCGGCGCAGGTTTCCGACGATGTCCTCTGACCACCGGCCCACGTTGCTGATCTTCGCCGACTCGCTGTCCTACTACGGTCCCACCGGCGGGCTGCCCGCCGACGACCCGCGTATCTGGCCCAATATCGTTGCAGCGCAGCTAGATTGGGATGTCGAACTGATCGGCCGGATCGGCTGGACCTGCCGGGACGTGTGGTGGGCGGCGACCCAGGACCCGCGGTCATGGGCGGCGCTGCCCAGGGCCGGTGCGGTGATCTTCGCGACCAGCGGCATGGATTCGTTGCCGTCGGTGTGGCCGACCGCGCTGCGCGAGCTCATCCGCTACGTGCGGCCGCCGTGGCTGCGGCGCTGGGTGCGCGACGGCTACGGGTGGTTGCAGCCGAGGCTGTCGCCGGTCGCCAGGTCAGCACTGCCGCCGCACCTGTCCGCGGAATACTTGGAAATGACCCGTGGCGCAATCGATTTCAACCGACCCGGTATTCCGGTGGTCGCGTCGCTGCCGTCGGTGCACATCGCCGAGACGTACGGCAAGGCACACCACGGCCGCGCGGGCACGGTTGCAGCGATCACCGAATGGGCGCAACAGCATGACGTTCCGCTGGTGGATCTCAAGGCCGCTGTCGCCGACGAGGTGCTCAACGGGCGCGGCAATCCCGACGGCATCCACTGGAACTTCGAGGCCCACCGGGCGGTCGCGGAGTTGATGCTCAAAGCGCTGGCCGAAGCGGGCGTGCCGAGCGAGAAAACCCGCTGACATGCCGGTCGTGGTAGTCACCGACAGCGCGGCGCGGCTACCGGCCGAGGTGCGCGACAAGTGGGCGATACGCGAAGTGCCGCTGCATATCCTGCTCGACGGCGCCGATCTGCGCGACGGCGTCGACGAGGTCCCCGACGACATCCACAAGCGCCACGCCACCACCGCTGCCGCCACCCCCGCCGAGCTGTGCGCGGCTTATCGGGAGGCGTTGGCGGCCAGTGACGGCGATGGCGTTGTGGCAGTCCATATCTCGTCGGATCTGTCCGGGACCTGCCGTGCCGCCGAGTTGAGCGCTGAGGAGTTCGGCTCGGCGGTCAGGGTCGTCGATTCCAGGTCGACGGCGATGGGGACCGGTTTCATCGCGTTGGCCGCTGCCCGGGCGGCGGCCACCGGTGTCGATCTGGATGCCGTCACCGCCGCCGCGGCCGGGGCGGTGGACCGCACGCACGCGTTCATGATCGTGCAGCGACTGGACAACCTGCGCCGCAGTGGACGCATCGGTGGCGCCAAGGCGTGGCTGGGCACGGCGTTGGCACTCAAGCCGCTGCTGCACGTCGACGCCGGAAAACTCGTTCTGGCACAACGAATCCGCACCGCCAAGGGGGCTGTCACCGCGCTGGTCGACCAGGTCTGCGAGGTGGTGGGGGAGCGCGCGGCGTCGCTGGCGGTGCTGCACGTCGCCAATCCCGACGGCGCACGCGAAGTGGCGGCGATGCTGGCCGACCGGCTACCGGCGGCGGAGCCGGCGATCGTCACACCACTGGGTCCAGTGCTGGCGGTGCATGTCGGTGCGGGTGCGCTGGCGGTGTGTCTGCAACTGGCCGAATAGATTTCGCGTCAGATCTGCCGGACGAACACCGTCGTACCCACCGCGTCGTTGTTCCAGATGTAGATGGGCAGTTGTGAGAACGGGTAGGACCCGGTGTTGAAGACGTAGAAATTATTGGGCGTCGCCGACGCGACGACGAACGGGCTGTGGGCCGCGGTGACCGTCTGCGTGTAGAGGGGCACACCGTTGATCGTGGAGACGGTGATGACTGTCCCGGCCGGCAGGTGGTTGCCGACCGCCAGGCCCGGCACCAATGACTGTGGGATCGCGCCCAGCTCGCCCCCGGAATCGATGAATGCGCCCACGGTTTGCGGCAATTCGTTGTTGATCTGCACCTGCACAACGGTTCTCGGGGCACCGTCCATCTCGACCAGCGGGGGCAGCGGATTGGGCCCGAACTCCAGCAGACCGCGGGGCAGATTGATCAGCACGCCCTGATTCATGTTGGCCGGCAAGGCGGCGTTCACGGGGCTGCTGAACGGGAAGTCGTTGTTGGGGCCCACGCCGAGATAGGCCGGCAGCGACGAAACCGGGATCGGGTTTGCAGGAGTGCCGACATACGCCGAGGTGGCGACGCCGACAGTCGTTGGCGCGGTGACGATTCCGTTCCCGAAGTTCACTGTCGTCTGATACGTCTGGTAGCTGACGAAGACGGTCCCACCGTACGTGACATTGCCGGAGGAGATGGGCGTACCAAGCTTGGTCAGATCGACGAATTGCGGCGGTACCACCAGACCGCTGGCGCCGGAGTCGACGGTGACGGGCACACTCGGTCCGCCGCCGACCGAGATGTTCACGATCGGGCTGCCCCACTGGCCGGGATGGATCAGCGTCTGGTTCGGCCCCAGCGCGGTGCTGATTCCGGCGGTGCCGGGCAGTCCCAGCAACCCGCCGCGACCGCCCGCCCCGCCCACGCCGCCCGGCCCACTGGCTCCGCCGGTGCCGCCGATACCGATCAGACCGGCGGACCCGCCGTCGCCACCCGGCATGCCGCCGTAGAGGTTGCGTCCGCCGGTGCCGCCGTTGCCCAACAACAGACCGCCGGCGCCGCCGTCGCCGCCGGCCGCCCCGTATCGGACGCTGACGCCGCCGGTGCCGCCGTTGCCGAACAACCACCCGCCGGGCCCGCCTGGGGTTCCCACGCCTTGTGCGTCGGTGTATCCGTTCGCGCCGTCGCCGAACAGCTGGCGTCCGGTGATCTGCAGGATGGGGTCGTTGACGAAGTGCGACGCGCTGGCGACCAGGTGATTGGCAACGGCGATCTCGGCGTCCGCGTAAGCACGTGCGGTTTCCAGCAGCCTGAGCACGACCTGCTCGTAGGACGTGGCGAACTGCCCGGCCGCCGCCTGGTACTGCCGCCCGTGCTCGGTGAAGAACGTCGCCGCCGCGGCCGAGATCTCGTCGGCGCCGGCGGCCACCAGGCCGGTGGTGGGAACGACCGCCGCGGCGTTGACTGAATGCAGCGACGAACCGATGCGTTCCAAAACAGTTGTCGCCGAACCGAATTGGTCAGGAGAAACCAGCAGAAATGACATGCCCGGCCTCCTCGTCGCGTCAATCACTCAAGAGAGTAACCGGCAACGGCTTACTTGGTGTGCCGAATAGCGCAGCTAGGCCCGCCGGGCATGTACCAGAGCGTTGTCCCCGCGCGGGTGCACCACCATGGGCCACCAGAACCACCGCCCGAGCAGCGTGGCGATCGACGGCATCAACAACGTGCGCACGATCAGGGTGTCGAGCAGCAGACCGATGCACACCGTCGACCCGAACTGACCCAGCACCCGCAGGTCGCTGCCCAGCATCGAGGCCATGGTGAACGCGAAGACCAGACCCGCCGCGGTCACCACACCACCGGTTCCGGCCATCGACCGGATGATCCCGGTTTTGAGCCCGGCGTGGATCTCTTCTTTGAACCGGGACACCAGCAACAGGTTGTAATCGGACCCGACGGCCAACAGGATGATGACCGACAACGCCATCACGATCCAGTGGATCTTGATGCCGAACAGGTCCTGCCAGATCAGCACCGACAACCCGAAGGACGCGGCGATCGAACTGGCCGCGGTGCCCACGATCACCATCGCCGCCACCACGCTGCGAGTGAGCAGCAGCATGATCATGAAGATCAGCGTCAGCGCCGACACCACCGCGATCATCAGGTCGTATTTGGCGCCGTCGTGCATGTCCTTGAATGTCGCGGCGGTGCCGCCGAGGTATACCTTGGCGTCGGACAGCGACGACTGCTTGAGTCCTTCCTGTGCAGCGGTCCGCTCGGCTTCGACGCGCGAAATCCCTTCCGGGGTCATCGGATCGCCCTGGTGGGTGATGAAGAACCGCGCCGACTTCCCGTCCGGCGACAGGAACATCCGCAGGCCGGTCTGGAAGTCCGGGTTGTCGAACGCCTCCGGCGGCAGGTAGAACATGTCGTCGTTCTTGGACTGGTCGAAACTCTGCCCCATCACCACCGCGGTATCGCTCAACGACTTCATCTGGTCCAGCATCGCGGAGAAGGTGGCCTGCATGGTCAGCGTGAGCGCCTTCGTCGTCTTCATCGTCGTGATCATCGGCGGAATCAGCACCAACATCTGGTGCGTGGCCGCGGCGGTGCGCTGAATGTCCTTGGTGAGTTCGTCGAACTGCCCGGCCAGCTGGTCGAATCCGTCCAACGACTCGAACAGCGAGCGCAACGACCAGCAGATCGGAATGTCGAAACAGTGCTTCTCCCAATAGAAGTAGCTGCGGATCGGGCGCCAGAAATCGTCGAAATCGGCGATGTGGTCACGCAACCGGTTGGTGATCTCGGCGGTCTCGGCCGTGGTCCTCGCGCTGTCGTCGGCGGCGCTGGAAAGCTCCTGCGTCACTTTGTACATGCGCTCCATGGTCTCGATCATGAACTGCATCTGGTCGGCCATCTTGGTGATGTCGGCCATCCGGTCCTGCAGGAAAGCCATGTTCTGCATGGTGGTCTGGCTTTGCATGCTGTTCTGAAAAGGTATGGAGCTGTGCTGGATTGGAATGCCCAACGGCCGGGTGATGTCCTGGACCATGGCGATTCCGACCGTGCGCATGACGTTCTTGGCCACTCGGTCCAGCACCAGCATGTCGGCCGGATTGCGCATGTCGTGGTTGGCTTCGACCATCAGCATGTCGGGATTCATCCGGGCCTCGGAGAAGTGCCGGTTGGCAGCTTCTTGTCCCTGATTGGACGGGGCCGAGGTCGGCAGGTAGAAGCGGTCGTTGTAGCTCGTGACAAAGCTCGGCAGCGCGACCATGCCGATCAGCACGATCGCGGTACTGACCGCCAAAATCGGTGCGGGCCAACGCACCACCGCGGTGCCGACCCGCCGCCACAGCCGTCCTTGCCCGGTGGCGCGCTTGGACTCGAACAGGTGCAGCTTGCTGCCCACGAGCACCACTGCGGGGCCCAGCGTCACACCGGCCAGCACCACCACCAGCATCCCGATCGCCACCGGCCAACCCATGGTGTTGAACCACGGCAGCCGGGTAAAGCTCAGGCAATAGGTGGCCCCCGCGATCGTCAGGCCCGACCCCAGCACCACCGGCGCAACCCCGCGAAAGGTCGTGTAGTAGGCGGTTTCCCGGTCCTCGCCGGCGCGTAGCGCTTCCTGATACCGGCCCACCAGAAAGATCCCGTAGTCGGTGCCGGCGGCGATCGCCAGCATGGTGAGGATGTTGGCCGCGAACGTGGTGAGCCCGAAGGCGTTGTTGTACGCCAGCACCGCGACGACTCCGCGCGCCGAAGCCAGCGCGATGAACGTCATGAACAGCTGGATCAGTGTGGTGACGATCGAGCGATAGACCAGCAGCAGCATGATGGCGATCGCGCCCAGGGTGAACAGGGTGATCTTGGCCAGGCTGGCGTTGCCGATCACGTGCATGTCGTCGCTGAGCGCGGCCGGGCCGGTGACGTAAACCTTCAGCCCGGGTGGTGCCGGATTCTTGTCGATGACCTTGCGCACCGCTTCGACCGAATCGTTGGCCTCGGTGGTGCCCTGGTTGCCGGCCAGGTTCAGCATCACGTAAGCGCCCTTGGCGTCGGCGCTTTGGGCTCCGGCGGCCGTCAGCCGGTCGCCCCAGAAGTCCTGGATGTGCTGGACGTGCTTGGGCTGCTCGCGCAGTTGGCGGATCAGGTTGTCGTAGTAGTCGTGCGCCGGCTGACCCAGCGGCGCATCGCCTTCCAGGACGATCATGACCGTGCTGTTGGAGTCGAACTCCTTGAAGTTGTGTCCCAGCCGCATCATCGCCTGCATGGACGGCGCGTCCAACGGGGTCATCGGTGCGGAATGCTGCTCGCCGACGACCTCCAGGGAGGGGACGGCGACGTTCACCAGCACCGTGACGAACACCCAGGCCAGGATGATCGGAATCGCGAAGATGCGGATGAAGTGGGGGATAGCGGGCCGGTGTGGTCGTTCGGCGGGCGGCGGGGCCTCGGCGGGCTGCACAGCGATCGGGCCGGTGGTCGCGTCCCGCGTGTCTTCTGCGCCGCTCATGCGGACTTGACCAGGCAGAAGGTCTGCGGGTTGACGCCGCCAGACTTCTTCTCTTCCTTGACGATTCCGTCGACCGTGATGCGGCAGCCGACGTTGCTGCCGTCGGACTGGGCCATGATGTTGGCGCTTACCGAAGGCAACGTCGTGGAGATCGTGACCGACCACGGCAGTGCTGCCGAGTTCACCTGGTGGGTGTTGGCGTCGGCGTCCCAGTAGTTGATGTTCGCGGTGGCCCCGGACGACCCGAAGATTTCGTAGACCACGACTTTAGGGTTGAACTGCACGATCTCTATCCCGGCACCGGCATTCGCGTTGAGGTCCTCGGAGCCGAAGACCTTGTGCAAGCGCGACACGACCAGACCCGCGACGGCGAGGACAACCACCAGAACCAGCGGTATCCAGATTCGTTTGAGCAGGCGGGTTGCGGTGCCCGTGACCGAACCATTCCTCATCGTCACTGCCTTTCGCACGCCGATACTGGGGTTGCAACACCCAATCGGAGAGCTTGCTTCCCACCCACCCGTCGGCGGCGCGGAAATCTTTGCTCGGCTAAGTACCCTAACCCTTAGTGCACGGAAGCGTTCCTCGGGGTGACCGCAATGTGCCGGACGACACAGTCTCAGCGCGCCAGGCGACCGGTGACCGGCGGAAGGTCGGCCAGCGTCACGATGCCCGGACGAGCGGCGACCACCGCCGGGACCGCGTTGGTCACCGGCATGGCGGTGTAGATCATGCCCAGGCCCATGAACCCTGGTTCCTTCCAGTCCCGGGGCGGCAGGCAGTGCAGGACGGTGCGCATGTTGGGCAGGCCGAACACCTGGATGACATGTCCGTGCTCGAGCGGTTTGGGCGGGACGACGTGATCGCCCATGGTCCAGTTGAATCCGACGCTGACGACGTTGCGGTCACCCTCCCAGCCGCGGTGGTAGCCGTGCACGCCGGCGACGGTTCCCGCCGGGATCGTCATGAAGCCCAGGTCGGAGTCGCCGGTGGCGGCGGTGAAGGTGACGTCGAAAGTCATCCGGTCCAGTCGCGCGCCGATCGCGTCGGCCATCATGGCCGCGGACTCGGCGAACACCTCGCTTTCCCGCCGCACGCTCTCGGCCAGTCCGGGGGTGTCGGGCGACTGCGAGAAGCCCATGGCTGTTTGGGTTTCCGCCGATTCGTAGGTCGAGCAATCCACCGATTCGGTGATCCGGATCTCGTCGACGCGCTCGCAGGCACCGCTGAGCACCATGCCGACCATGTTCGTCATACCGGGGTGCGCGCCGCTGCCGAAGATCGTGGAGTTGCCTTTCGCGCAGGCCGCCAGAATGCGTTCGCGGTCCTGCGGTGTCTGCTTGCCGCCGGTGATCCAGGCCGCGCTGGAACATACGTTGACCCCGGACTCCAACAGCCGCACCAGCTCATCGATGTTGGGCCACAACGGGTTATAGCAACACGCGTCGGCACCCAACGCGATCAGCGCGTCGACGTCACTGGTGGCGTGCACACCCGTCGGCTCCGGCCAGCCGGCCAGATCGGCGGCGTCGAGACCGACCTTGTCAGCACCGTGCGCATACACCCCGACCAGTTCCATGTCCGGCCGTCCGATGATCGCGTGCAGCGACCGTCGCCCGATGTTGCCGGTGGTCCACTGGATGACCCGCAGCCGACGGTCGGCGCTCATCGGGCGCTGACCCGCACTGCGGCAGTGGGTGGCCGCCCCGGCGTCAGTGTTGCCACTGGTTGAAGGCGTACATCGCACCGGACAGGATCTGTGAGATCGGATCCGCGCCGCCGCCGAAGGTGGCCTGAGTGGCCGGGGCGGTGACAGCCGCGGGGTCGTAACCGTTGACCGGGTCCACCTGCACCGGAGCGGTCAGCGGGTCGTCGTTGCGGGAGTAGCCGGCGTTGACCGAGGGCAGCAGCACCGTGTCGAGCTTGTTCAGCGTCCCCTCGTCGACCCCGAGATATTGGAAGGGCAGCACCAGCGGAAGGTGCCGTTCGGGAATCAGAAAAGTGGTGGTCGTCGCACCGCGGGAGTTGACCGTGCTCCGGATGTTCTGCGGCGGCACCACGCTGGGGTTGGTGAACGCGACCGCCGTGTGCCCGGTCATCAGCCCCACCAGGGTATTGGCCAGCGACATCCAGTTGTCCGGCCGGTCGGGGAAGTCGGCGATCGAGTCGTATGCGGAGATGAACATCCTGGTGTCGTACTGGCTCTCGACCGGTGGCGGCACCGGATAGTCGAGCGCGGGGACGATGCTGCCGACCGGGAACATGGCGGTCAGGAAACTCTCGCCGAACGCGTGCCGAGCAACCGGATCACCAAACGTGTTGAATGTCAAGTGATCTGGCGGCGGAGCGTTGGGATCGGTGGCGAGCCGTGCCTGCACTTCGTCGAGCACCAGCGCACCCTCGGACAACCCGATCACGGTGCCGGGACCGCCTCGACCGATCGCCGCAGTGAGATTGTCCGCGCCGACCAGGACCGATTCGCCGACGCTCGGACCGTCCGCGCCCAACCCGGGCATCATCTCGTCCAGCTTGGCGATGCCGGGGAAGAGGCGTCCCAGGACGTGGCCCTGGACCTGGCCTGCGGGGTAGTCGACGATCTGGCGGCGCCGGGTGGGGAGCCAATCAGCCCCCTCGCGACGGATGTATTCGTCGTACGGGATGCCCAGGACGTGCGCGCCGCCCAGGGCGTACGCCAACTCGTCCGTCGGCGTCGGAACCAGCGGCGTTTCGTCGGCTCTGGCAACCGGTGTGCCGAAAGATGCTGCGGCAGAGTCGATTACCAAAGTCATTGCCAGCGCGACAGCCCCCGCGAGTAGTTTCTTCATCCCTACTCCTCGCCTGCTCGATTCGGTTCGTAGTCTGTCACACGTCACGCGTCCGTGCCGACCCGGCGTGGTCTCGGCCGGGATGGCCACCAGCTGGCCTGCCCGATCAGCGCAGCGACCGCCGGGACCAGCACGGTGCGCACCACGAAGGTGTCGAGCAATATGCCGACACCGATGATGAAGCCGCCCTGCACCACGGTGCTGATGGTGGAGAACAACAGACCGCACATCGAAGCGGCGAAGATCA
The DNA here is from genome assembly GCF_059812345.1 of Mycobacterium sp. NGS59. Taxonomy (NCBI): domain Bacteria; kingdom Bacillati; phylum Actinomycetota; class Actinomycetes; order Mycobacteriales; family Mycobacteriaceae; genus Mycobacterium; species Mycobacterium sp. NGS59. The sequence continues at coordinate 93,839 of NZ_JCALCN010000013.1, read as the reverse complement.
AGCCTGCCGCGGTGATCACGCCCCCGGTCGAGCCCAGCGCGCGGATCACGCCGTACCGCATGCTGCGTGGCGACTCGTCACGCATGCGCGAGACGAAGAGCATGTTGTAGTCGGCACCCACCGCGACCAACACCACGAAGGCCAATGGTGCCACGCTCCAATGCAATTGCTGGTGCAGCAGGTATTGAAAGACCAACACAGCGATACCCAGCGCAGACAGGTACGAGATCACCACGGTGCCGACCAGGTAGAGCGGAGCGATCACGGCTCGCAGCAATGCCATCAACGTCAGCAGTACGACGATGATGGTCACGGCGATGATGAACCGGATGTCATGGTCGTAGTAGTTGCGCGTATCGCGCAGCGTCACAGGGTATCCCGCCATCGAGACCTTGGCGTCCGCCAGTGCGGTATTCGGCTGGGCGCCCCGGGCGGTGGCGGTGATGGTATCCACCTGATCCATCGCCTCGGCGCTGAACGGATTGAGCTTGGTCTGCACCAGATACCGCACCGTGTGCCCGTCCGGGGACACGAACATCTTGGCGGCCTTCTTGAACTCGTCCAGTTGCAGCAACTGAGCCGGGATGTTGAAGCCGGCCATGGACGGTTGTGCCGCCTCGTCTTTCATCGCCAGCAGAAACGCCGACGCCTCACCCAGCCCCGCGCCCAGTTGTTTGACTTGCTCGACGAGCTGCTCCACCCCGTCAGCCAACTGTCGGCTGCCACCCGCGGAGCGGTCGGCGCCCTGTTGGAGTTTGGTCAGGCCGCCCTGGACTCCACCGGGCTGATCCAGTCCCGCCGCATGCACGGCCTTGTTCAACTGGGTGAGCGTTGCGCGCAACCGCGTTACCGTCGCATCGAGGGTCTGCCGATCCTGGAACGTCTGCATCTGTCGGGCCAGATCGTTGATCCGGTCGATGCTTCCGTCGCCGCTCACCTGCATCATGCGCTCGAACTGGGCACGGGTATTGCTGCAGGACGGGTCCGCGTTGCACACCATGTTGTTCTGCAGGGCGGCTAGTACCGGTCCGATCCAGCCGAACATGTCTCGTACGGCCATGAAGTTCAGCCCCATCGCATTGCCCAGCGCGTTGACGCTGTTGACGAGCTTGGCGGCGGTCTCGACTTCCGCAACCAGCCTGTCGCCCCCGTATTGGCTTCGCATCGAGGCGAACTCGTCGATCAATCCTTGGAAGCTGGACACGATCTGGGTCACCTGGCCGCGGGCGTCGCGGAGGTTGGTCGCCAGCAGATCGGCGCCGTTCACCAGGCGATTCAGGTCGTCGGTGTGGTCGCTGATCAAATCTGAGGCACCGCCCAGCCGAGCCCCGATGGCTCCGGCCTGATACGTGGCCCGCAACTGTTCCGGCACGACCCCGGTGGGCCGGGTGACGCCGCTGACCGCAGCGACATTCGGCAGTTGGCTGACACGCTCGGCCAGCTGTTCCAGGTCGGCCAGCGCGCGCGGCGTGCGCAGGTCATGCGGTGAGGAGATCAGGATGAATTCCGGGATGGACTGGTTGACCGGGAAATGATTCTCCAGGGCGGCATAACCGATCGAACTGGGAGCAGAGGCCGGCACGGCCTTGCGGTCGTCGTAGTTGTAGCGCACCAAACCCGCGCAGCCGGCCAGGATCGCCAGGACCAGCACGCTGGCAACCAGGTGCGACGTCGGGCGCCGCACGATGCGAATGCCCGAACGCCGCCACCACCGGGCGGTGAGCTCACGGCGCGGCTTGACCCAGCCGCGCGGACCGGCGATCACCAGGATCGCGGGCAGCAAGGTCAACGCAGCCAGGAATGCCACACCGATCCCGATCGCCGACGCCACCCCGACGGTCGAGAAGATCCCCATCCGCGAGAAGCTGATCCCGAGAAAGGTGATTCCCACCGTGGCGGCGGATGCCGTGATCACCTTCCCGATCGAGACCAGCGCCTTGCGGACCGCATCGTCGCAGTCCGCGCCGGAGCGCACATAGTCGTGATAACGGCTGATCAAGAACACCGCGTAGTCCGTCCCCGCGCCCGCGATCATCGCGCTGAGGAAGACGATCGACTGATTCGACACCCCCAGACCGGTCAACTGCGAGACACCGGCCACCACGGCTTGGGCGATCACCAGCGAACCCCCGATGGCGATCAACGGCAGCAACATGGTCACCGGATTGCGGTAGACCACCAGCAGGACGAGGAGCACCAGGACGCCGATGGCGATCTCGATCGGCAGCCGGTCGTGCTGACCGGCTGCGGTGAGGTCGGCGACGGTGGCCGCGGGTCCGGTGAGATGCACTTTCAGCGAGGTTCCGGCCGGCGTTTGGGCAACGATGTGCCCGACGGTGTCGGAGACCTTGTTAAAGGCGGCGTAGGACTTGGGAGTGCCCAGTTCGCCTGCCAGGCCCACCGGCAGCACCCAGGATTTGCGGTCCTTGCTGGTCAGGGCGGGACGTAAGGCGGGAGTGCTCACGAAATCCTGCACCATCACGACGTTGCGGGTGTCCTGGCGCAGCGCGTCGACCACCTTGCGGTAAACGGCTTCGTCGGCAGGACCGAGGCCGCGCTCGTTGGTCAGCACCACCAGTAGCAGGTCTTCCGAACCCGATTCGTGGAACGCCTCGGTCATCTGCCGGGCGGCGACGCTTGACGGCGCATCCTCGGGCAGGATCGCGATCGGGTGACGCTCGGCCATCTCGTTGAGGGAAGGCAACGTCAGCGGAAGCGCGACCGCGATCGCGACCCACAGTCCGATCACCACCCAGGGCCACCGCACCACCAGATCTGCTAGCCGTCGCATTTCGTCCTCCTATGCAACGCGTCCCCAGTGTCCGCTGTCGGCGACCTGCGCGCACACGGCTCGCATCGCCTCCATGTAGCGGGCTACGGATTTCTGGGCGACCGGATTGTCCGGGTACATCACCGCCATCGCGGTGCCCTCCCCGTATTTGAAGACGTAGATGGTGAGCTGGTAGGAATACCTGCCGTCGCCGTAGATGCCGATGCTGTCCGCATATCCCATGTCGGCCGCGGCGAGGACGGCGTTGAGCGGCGCGGCGTCGGCGTGCAGGAAATTCGTCACGGGGAAGTTAGGGCGGGGCCAACTCAGCCAAGGGGCCAATTCCAGGGCGCGGTAATAGGGCACCCGTGCCATGTCCAGGCCGGAATCGAAGGATGCTTGTGCTGCCCACGCCGCGTCGCCGAACGATGTCGCCGCGATCGGCACGGTGATGGGCACCAACCCGGTGAACCATCCCTGAGTCATGAAATTGTCCGCACCGGTGCGGGAGTCGCGCGGGGTGAGTCCGTAATAGGTGGCCGCACCGGTGAACTCGTGTTCCACCAGCGCGATGCAGGCGAACAGGCCACCGACGAAGCGGGCGCCGGCGGCGGTGCAGGCCGACTCGAACCGGACCGTCTGCTCGGGGTTCATCAGGATCTCGGTGACCATATCGCTGGTGCACGGCGTCGACGGGTCACCCAGCGGCAGCGGGAAGTCGGGGAGGCTGCCGTTGTTGTTCTCGGCGAAGTCGATCCAGGCCTGGACCTGCGGTGCATCGACGGTCAACGTCGAGGTGTACTCGCGCTCCCGCACGCAGAAGTCGTCGTAGCTGCCGGCCTCGGGCAAGGCGAGGGTCTGCCCGCTTGTCGTCAACGTGGTGTACATGCCGTGCGACTCGAGCATGGTGATCCCGATCAGCGTCGCGTCGCCGTGGACGTGGTCGATGCAGGCGTAGAAGGTGAAGTGGTTTTCGCTCTGCACGATGCCAAACGTGAAGCAACCCCATTCGAACGCATTCGGCGTGGCCACCACGTGGTCGTGAATCTGCGAGACGGTCATCTCGCCGTGGTCCACCGGCATGAATTCGATGTCGGCGGGATCGCTGATGGTGCGCCTGACGATGTCGCCGTCCGAGTGGTATTCGAACCAGCTCCGGTAGGTGTCGTGCCGGCGCAGATAGGCGTTGAGCGCACGGTCCATGACGCTGATGTCGCATTCGCCCGGGACCTCGCACGTGGCGATGATCTGGCGCGAGTAGTCGAGCCCGGCGGCGGGACGTTCATAACACCCACGAAGATGCTGCGCCTGCATGTAACTGACCGGCACCGGGCTGACCGGCGCCTGACGCGCCTTCTCGCGCGCCTCCGCGGTCGGGTGCCAGGTGGTGACTACGCCGGGGCGCACCGCCCAATCGTTGATTGAGCCGATCGTGATCTTCCCGATACGCAATGAATTCTCCTTGGTTGGGACCGCTTAGACAGGCCCGCCGGTAGCGACATCAAGATAACCCTTGGCCGTGCGCCGCCGGCGAAATGCGCGGTCACGCGACCGATCGCGAGTGGCCCGGAGCAGGCTCGCGGGGACGGCTAAAGTGTCAACCGGTATGACGTGGATATGAATCGGCACTGCAGCGGGTGCCAATCGCGTGATGCCGACCCGGTACAGCGTCCTTCGTTGTAATACTTGCCGTTGGGAGTAATCCTGCCGCGCAACCAAGCGGCGGTGATGCACTCGGCTACGAACCGTTCGTGGCTACGAAGCCCGGCGCCGAGAGGCCAGCCCAGGGCGCTCGGAGCGATCGCACTCCAGGCAGAGAGGACACATGCATGGCAACCGTCGAGAACCCGGTCGAGCCTGCCTCGGGTTTCGCGATAGTCGGTTACGCGATTCGCGTTCCCGGCGCTGCCGATGCGGACGAGTTCTGGGACGTGTTGCGACAGGGGCGGGACGCGATCTCCGAGGTGCCGCCGGACCGCTGGAGTGTCGAGGAATTCTTCGATTCCGATCCTGACGCGCCGGGCAAGATGGCGACCCGCCGGGCCGGGTTCATCGACGACGTAGCCGGGTTCGACGCACCGTTCTTCGGGCTGTCCGCCCGCGAAGTCCGGCTGATGGACCCCCAGCACCGACTGCTGCTGGAGACGGCCTGGCGCGCCGTGGAGCATTCGGGCACCGCCCCAATGTCGTTGGCCAACACCAAGACCGGTGTGTTCGTGGGTCTGTCCACCCACGACTACCTGGGGATGGCCTCCGCGGAGTTGGACTACCCGGAGATCGAGGCCTACATGGCCATCGGGACAGCGGGTGCCGCCGGCGCGGGACGGATCAGTTATCGGCTGGGGCTGCAGGGCCCGGCCGTCACCGTGGACACCGCGTGCAGTTCGTCGTTGGTCGCGGTCCACCAGGCTTGCCAGGCGTTGCGGCTGGGGGAGTGCGATCTCGCGCTCGCCGGCGGCGCCAACGTGCTGATCAGTCCGGCGACCATGATCACGTTCTCGCAGGCGCACATGCTGGCTCCGGACGGCCGGTGCAAGACCTTCGACGCGGCCGCCGACGGGTACGTACGCGGCGAAGGCTGCGGTGTCGTCGTGGTGAAACGGTTGGCCGACGCGATCCGCGACGGTGACCGGATCCGCGCGGTGATCCGGGGCAGCGCGGTGAACCAGGACGGCGCCTCGGGTGGGTTGACGGTGCCCAACGGTGTCGCCCAGCAGCGCTGCATCAGCGAGGCGCTGCAGCGCGCCGGGGTGGCACCGCGCGACGTCGGATACCTGGAGGCGCACGGAACCGGGACATCGCTGGGTGACCCGATCGAGGTCCAAGCCGCGGGCGCGGTGTTCGGCGACGGACGCGAGGCCGACCGGCCGCTGCTGATCGGATCGGCGAAGACGAACATCGGTCACCTCGAAGCCGCGGCGGGAGTAGCCGGCCTGGTCAAGGTCATCCTGGCCCTCGAGCACGGGGAACTGCCCAAGCACTGCAACTTCCGGAACCCGTCGCCGCACATCCCGTGGGACCGGCTGGCGGTGCGGGTGGTACGAGAGACCATCCCGTGGGAACGCAACGGTACGTCCCGGATTGCCGGAGTCAGTTCGTTCGGGTTCTCCGGAACCAACGCGCACGTCATCCTCGAGGAGGCCCCGGCCCCGGCTCCGGTTGCGGGGCCCGAGTCGGTCGAGCAGCCCGAACACCGCCGGTTCGACGTGCTTCCGTTGTCGGCACGCAGCCCGGCCGCGCTGATCCAGATCGCCGATCAGTACCGCACCTGGTTGGCCAAGCATCCCGGAGCCGCCCTGTCGGACGTGTGCTTCACCGCCGGGGCGGGACGAACTCATTTCGAACACCGGGCCGCGTTGGTGGTGAATTCGAAGGAGTCGGCCGGAGAGTTGCTTGGTGCCCTCGCCGACGACCGCCCGGCCCCGGGGCTGGTGCGCGGTGTGTGCGCCGACGCACCCAAGACGGCCTGGGTGTTCCCGGGTCAGGGCAGCCAATTCGCGGGGATGGCCCGCGAGTTGTTCGAGACCGAACCGGTGTTCGCCGAGACGATGACCCGGTGCGCGGCCGTGGTCGACGACGTACTCGAAAAGCCGTTGCTGGACGTGATATTCGACGTCGACGACGAATCCACCCTGCGCCAGACCAATTACGCCCAGCCCGCCCTGTTCGCGGTGGAGATGGGCCTGGCCCGGTTGTGGCAGTCGTGGGGTTTCGAACCCGACGTGGTGCTGGGCCACAGCGTCGGCCAGTACTCGGCGGCCTGCGTCGCCGGCGTCTTCAGTCTCGAGGACGGCGCGTTGCTACTTGCCGAACGTGGCCGACTCTTCGGCAGCCTGCCGGCGGGCGGTCGGATGGCGGCGGTCTTCGCCGCGGCCGAACGGGTGGAAAGCCTCACCGACGAGTTCCCCCGTCTGTCCGTGGCGGCCTACAACGGAGCGAATACCGTGCTGTCGGGACCCGCGGAGGATCTCGACCAGGCGGTGGCCAGGTTGACAGCCGACGGCGTGCGGTGCGATTGGCTCGATACCAGCCACGCCTTCCACTCGGCGCTGTTGGACCCGGTCCTCGACGAGTTCGAGGCGTTCGCGGGTCGCTTCGAATACAGTGCGCCGCAACGCATTCTGGTGTGCAACCGGACCGGCGCGGCATTGGGCAGGAGCGTGCGACTCGACGGGGCCTACTGGCGCAGGCACGCCCGTCAGCCCGTCGAATTCGCCAAGAGCGTGAGCACGCTGGCGGACCTGGGCTGCGCCCTGCTGTTGGAGGTGGGCCCGCAGCCGGTGCTCACCGCCGCGGCCCTGCGGGCCTGGCCGGACCCGGCCACCGCGCCACGGGCCATCGCGTCGATGCGGCGCAACGGCAACGACCACCGCCAGCTCGCCGAAGCCCTCGCCACCGCCTACACCGCAGGCCACCTACCCGACTTCGCCGCCCTGGCGCAACGTCCGGCGCGCAAACTGGACCTGCCCACCTACCCGTTCCAGCACCGCGAGTACTGGTTCCGGGACAAAAGGGTGGCCGCCGCCGCGTCGCCGCACCAGGTGGACGCCGCGCGCACCGAGGCCGTCCGGCTTCTCGAGGACGGCAAGATCGAGGAACTCGCCGCCCTGCTGGATGGCGCCGGCGGCAACCAGCAGACCGCCGAAGTGTTGAACAAGCTTGCGGCGCAACATAACCGGCAACGTAGTGCGCAGTCCATCGCCGACGCCCGCTATGAGATCCGGTGGGAGAAGGCCGCGGCCACGCAGACCGGTGAGGACTCGTGCTGGCTCCTGGTCGGTGGCGAACCCGACGTCATCGAACCCCTCGTGGCAGCCCTGACCGGGCGCGGGCACCGCCACCGGATTCTCGCTCTGCCGCTCTCGGACGGTGACGAGCAGGTGGCCGAAGCGGCGTTGCGCGCTGCGGCAGCAGAAGAGCCGTCGCTGCGGATCCTGCATCTGGCCGCGCTCGACTCGGACCGGGTCCCGTCGACCCGGTCGCTGTTGCGGATGCAACATCGAGTGCTCAGCGGAACCCGGCGCCTGTTCCGCGCCGCGGCCGCCGCCGAACTGCGCACCCCGATCTGGTTGTTGACGCAGGGTGCGCAGCGGGTCACCGACGCCGACACCGTGTCGCCGGTGCAGAGCTGTCTGTGGGGTTTCGGTCGGGCCGCCTCCCTGGAACATCCGCAGATCTGGGGCGGACTCGCCGATCTGCCCGACGACGGGGTCGACGACTGGACTCGGCTGGTCGACCACATGGCCGTACCCGGTGCGGAAGACCAGCTGGCGCTGCGGGATCAGGCGATCTATGTGCCGCGGTTGACCCGCCGCGCCGGGTTGCCGGTCGCGACACCGCTCGAATTGCGCGCTGACGCAACGTATCTGGTGACCGGAGGGCTGGGGTCGGTCGGTCTGGAGATCGCCGGGTATCTCGCGGCGCACGGTGCCCGGCAACTGGTGCTGACCAGTCGACGCGCACCCGGCGAGGCGGCGCAGTCACGCATCGAAGCCATGCGCGAACAGTTCGGCTGCGAATCCCGGATCGTCACGGCGGACGTCGGCAATCCGCACGACGTGGCCCGTCTGGTGGCCACGCTACAGGCGGAGCTGCCGCCGCTGGCCGGTATCGTCCATGCCGCCGGCGAGATGGGCACCACCCCGCTGCGCGCCCTGGACGACTCCGAAGTCGACCGGGTGTTCGCCGGAAAGGTCTGGGGCGCTTGGAATTTGAGCGAGGCCACCACTGACCTCCGGTTGGACTTCTTCCTCAGCACCTCCTCGATCGCCTCGGTGTGGGGCAGCTTCGGCCAAACCGCCTACAGCGCGGCCAACGCATTCCTGGACGGCCTGTCCTGGCGGCTGCGTGAGCAGGGTGTGCCCGGGGTCAGTGTCAACTTCGGTCCGTGGATGGCGGGGATGGCCGACGAGGACGCCCGCGCGCGGCTGGATCAGCGCGGAGTCAAGACGTTACAGCCCGCTGACGCGCTGGCCGGGATGGCCGAATTCATGGCCGCCGCGGCGGCGCAGGGCGTGGTCGCGCGCATCGACTGGGCGCGCTTCCTGCCGCTCTACCAGCAGGCCGGCAAACGGGCATTCCTGGCCGAGGTGGAACGTGAGGTGCCCGATCAGGTATCGGCACCGACCTCCTCGGGAACCACCCGCCTGGTCGAACAACTCACCGTGGCCCCGGTGCAGCAGCGGAAGAGAATCGTCCTGCAGCATCTGCGCGACACCGTCGCAGAGGTGACCCACACCGACGGTGCCGAAATCCGTGAGGACGCCGGTCTTTTCGATCTCGGCATGGATTCGTTGATGGCCGTCGAGCTGCGGCGCAAGCTCGAGCAGGCCGTCGGTAAAGAGCTGCCGGCGACCTTGGCGATGGACTATCCCCGGATCACCGACGTCGCCGATTATCTGCTCGACCAGGTCCTGGGTCTCAGTGCACCGGCCTCCGCGCCGTCCGGATCCGCGGCCCCGGCGGCCTCGTCGGCTCCGGCGGCGAATGCGTCGGACGAGCCGATCGCCGTTGTCGCGGTGGCGTGCCGTTTCCCCGGTGCGCCCGACCCCGATGCCTACTGGGACCTGCTGTCCGGCGGTGTCGACGCGATCCGCGAGATCCCCGACGACCGCTTCGACATCGACGAGTACTACGACCCGGATCAGGAGACCCCGGGCAAGATCTACACCCGCTCGGGCGGATATCTCGACGCGATCGACGGATTCGACCCGGAATTCTTCGGCATCTCCCCGCGTGAGGCGGTGTGGATGGATCCGCAGCAGCGGCTGATGCTGGAAATCGCCTGGGAAGGCCTGGAACGGGCCGGGTATTCGCCGGCGACGTTGCGCGGCAGCCGGAGCGGCATCTTCGTCGGGGTCGCGGCCAACGAATACTCGCATCTGCTTTCCAGCGACACGGTCGAGACGATCGAGGCCCACTTCATCACCGGCAACGCGCTCAACGCGATCGCGGGTCGGGTCGCTTTCGCGCTCGGCCTGGAAGGACCCGCGGTCGCCGTGGACACCGCGTGCAGTTCGTCGCTGGTGGCCGTGCATCAGGCTTGCCAGGCTCTGCATTCCGGTGACTGCGATCTGGCGCTGGCCGGCGGGGTCAATGTCTTGCTGAGTCCGGCGTCCATCGTGGCCGCATCGCGGGCCAGGATGCTTTCCCCGGACGGCCGGTGCAAGACCTTCGATGCCGCGGCCGACGGCTATGTGCGCAGCGAAGGCTGCGGCATCCTGGTGCTCAAGCGGCTCAGTGACGCGGTGCGGGACGGCGATCGGATCGCCGCGGTCATCCGCGGTACCGCGGTCAACCAGGACGGCGCGTCCAGCGGCTTGACGGTGCCCAACGGCGGTGCGCAGCAACGGCTTATCACCGCCGCGCTGGCGCGTGCCGGTCTCGGTGGCGGTGACGTCGACTACCTGGAGGCGCACGGAACGGGGACCGCGCTGGGCGACCCGATCGAGGTGCAGGCCGCCGCGGCCGTCTACGGGGCGGGCCGGGATCCGAACCGCCCGCTGCTGATGGGGTCGGCGAAGACCAACATCGGGCACCTCGAATCGGCCGCCGGGGTCGCGGGGCTGGTCAAGGTCGTGTTGTCGCTGCAGCACGAAACCCTGCCGCAGAACCTGCATTTCCAGAATCCGTCGCCGCACATTCCGTGGGACAGCCTGCCGGTGCGCGTGGTCGACGAGGCGTTGCCGTGGCAGGCCAACGGCCGGCCGCGCCGGGCCGGAGTCAGTTCGTTCGGCTTCACCGGCACCAACGCCCACGTGCTGATCGAGGAGGCGCCGGCACCGGAACAGCGCCCCGATGACGTTGTCGCCGAACCGGATCCGGCGGTCGAGCCGGAACCGGTCAACGTGTTGCCGTTGTCCGCGCGGTCACCGCAGGCGCTGATCGAATTGGCGCAGCGGTACGAGTCCTGGCTGGCTGCCCACCCAGACGTCGACATCAACGACGTGTGCTTCACCGCCGGGGTCGGCCGTTCGCACTTCGAACACCGGGCGGCACTGGTCTTGGATAAAGACGCCTCGGTTCAGGGTGCCCGTGAGTCCTTGCTGGACCTGGCGGACAACCGGTTGCGTCCGGGGGTGGTGCGCGGCGAGTGCACCGACCCTCCGACGACGGCGTGGCTGTTCACCGGCCAGGGCAGCCAGTATCCGGGGATGGCGCGCGAGTTGTTCGACGCCGAACCCGTTTTCGCCGAGACCCTGACCCGTTGCGCGGAAGCGGTCGACGGGATGCTGCCGCGTCCGCTGCTGCAGGTGCTGTTCGCCACCGATCGGGAAACCGGCGGAGAAGCCGGGAAAACCTTGCGGCACACCTCTTTTGCGCAGCCCGCGCTGTTCGCCGTCGAGATGGGACTGGCGCGGCTGTGGCAGTCGTGGGGTGTCGAGCCCGACGTGGTGCTCGGGCACAGTGTCGGCCAGTACGCGGCGGCCTGCGTAGCCGACGTCTTCAGCATCGAAGACGGCATCCGGTTGATGGCCGAGCGTGGCCGCCTGTTCGGCAGTCTGCCCGAGGGCGGCCGGATGGTGGCGGTATTCACCGAGGCCGAACACGTCGAGGAGGTCGCCGACAGGTACCCACGGGTTTCGGTGGGTGCCTACAACGGCCCCAACACCGTGCTGTCGGGTCCCGGTGAGGATCTGGAACAGGTCGTCGCCGCATTCAGTGCCGAAGGAATTCGCTGCACCTGGTTGGAGACCAGCCACGCTTTCCATTCGGAGTTGCTCGAGCCGGTTCTGGGCGAATTCGAGTCCTACGCTGCCGGTCTGACGTTCGCCGTGCCGACCCGGCCGCTGGTCTGCAATCGGACCGGTGCGGTCCTGACCGCGGAAACCCCGCTCAATGCCCAGTATTGGCGACGTCATTCCCGTCAGCCCGTGCAGTTTGCCGAAAGTGTGCGCACCGCGGCCGGGCTGGGTTGCTCGGTGTTGATGGAGATCGGCCCGCAGCCGGTGTTGACCGCGGCCGCGCTGCAGGTCTGGCCGGAGTCGTCGGCGACCCCCCGGGCCATCGTGTCGCTGCGCAAAGGCGCCGACGCGCGACGTCAGATGGCCGAGGCGCTGGCCGCGGCCTACGTCTCCGGCCATCGGCCGAATTTCGCTGCGCTGCAACATGTACCGCGGCGCCGACTCGAACTGCCCACCTATGCCTTCCAGCGTCGTAGGTTCTGGCCCAGAACCTCGGCAATCGCGGGCACCGACGTCGGGGGTACCGCTGCCTCCGGAATCGCCGGCAGCGCCAAAGATCTCGCGTCCGGTGACGTCATCTACACCAGTCGGCTGTCGGTCAAGTCGCAGCCGTGGCTGTCCGATCACGTCATCTACGGCACCGTCGTCGTTCCCGGCGCCACCTACGCGGCGATGGCACTGGCCGCGGTCGGGCCCCCGGCGCGGGTACAGGATGTCTTCTTCTACGAGCCGATAATACTGCCCGACAAGCACTCTCGCGAAGTGCAGCTGACGTTGCATCCGCTGGAGGACGGCGGTGGCTACACCTTCAAGGTGCACAGCCGCCCGTATGGAGTGCGCGAAGCCGAATGGTCGTTGAACGCCGACGGAACGGTGGTCACCGGTGTCGAGGAGGAGCCCGCAACCGATCCCGCGGACACGGTGGACGTGGCCATCGAGCGGTTGAGCCGTACCCGTCCGCAACAACTGTTCGACACCTTCGCCGACATGGAACTGGCCTGGGGGCCCACCTGGTCCACCTCCCTGAAATCGCTGTGGGTCGGCGACGGCGAGGCGATCGGCGACGTCGTCGTCGGTGAGGAACTGGCCGAACAGCTCGGCAGTGAACCGATCCACCCGGTGCTGCTGGACCTGTGCACCGGTGTCGCCTTTCCCGCCTTCCCCGCACTGATGGCAGCGACCCTGGATGCGCAGGCTCTGCCGGATCTGTTTCTCCCGTTGCGCTACGGGCGGGTGGTGCTGCGGGAACGCATGCCGCGACGGTTCTATTGCCGCGCCACTTGGCAGGCCGGGGGAACGGACAGCGAGACACAGGTATTCGATCTCGACTTCCTGGACCGAGATGGACGTCACCTCGGCGGAATCCGCGAATTCACCGTCAAACGCGCCCCGCGGGAAGCGTTGCTGCGTGGCCTCGGCGGCGACGCCGCACGGCTGCTGTACACCGTCGGCTGGCACGAAGTACCGCCTCCGGCCGACGACGCGACCGATGCCGACAACGCCACCTTGCTGGTGGCCGGTTTCGACAAGCTCGCCGCCGCCCTGCCGGGCTGCCTGGTGTCCGACCGGAGTACCGATCCCGAGCATTGGCAGCGGCTGTTCGCAGCGGCCGAGGAAAGCGGCGCGCCGATCTCGGGAATCGTCTGGCGCAGCGACACGCAACCGGACGTGGCGGAGTCCAGCGCCGAGTTCGCCGCGCGGTTGGAGGACGAGATCGCCGCGCTGCTCGCCGCGGTGCACACGCCGTTGACGAACGAGTCGGTCAAACTCCAACGCGGACTGTGGATCGTCACCGAACGAGGCGTGGCAACCGAGCCCGGCGAGCCGGTCGACCCGGTCCAGGCGGCGCTGTGGGGGCTGGGCCGCACCATCATCGCCGAGCAGCCCATCCTGCGTTGCCGACTCGTCGACCACGACGGGTCCGAGGATGCCGTGCGTCTGCTCACCCGCCTGCTCGCCAACCCCGGTGAAGAACCCGAACTCGCACTGCGACAAGGGAAGTACCTGGTGGCACGGTTGATGCCGTGGGCACGCAGCGGCCACTTGGCGCTGCCGCGTTCGGATGACTACGTCCTTGCGCCGACCGAACGGGGTGCCATCGACAACCTCCGGCTCACCGAGGCGCAGATGTCGCCGCCCAAGGCACACGAAGTCCAGATCCGGGTGGAGGCAGCCGGTCTGAACTTCCGCGACGTGCTCAACGTGCTGGGCCTCTACCCGGGTGACCCGGGACCGATCGGCGGCGACGTGTCCGGGATCGTCGCCGAATTGGGTTCCGACGTCACCGGTTTGGAAGTCGGGCAACGCGTGATGGGCTTCATGCCGGGTGCGTTCGCCAGCCGGGTCAACGTGCCGGCCCAGTTGCTGGCGCCGGTGCCCAAAGGGATGAGCGCGGTGGACGCGGCGACCATTCCCGCCGCGGCGCTCACCGCACGGCTCGCGTTCGACTGGGCCAAGCTGCGGGCCGGCGACCGGGTGCTGATCCACGCCGCCAGCGGCGGTGTCGGGCTGGCCGCGGTGCAAATGGCCAGGCAGTGCGGTGCCGTCGTCTTCGCCACTGCCAGCAACTACAAGCGCGCGACGCTGCGCCGAATGGGTGTGGAACACGTCTACGATTCGCGCAGCACGGATTTCGCGGATCAGATCCTCGCCGACACCCAGGGCGCGGGCGTCGACGTGGTGCTCAACAGCCTCACCAACGAGGGCTTCGTCGCCGCTACCGTGCGGGCGACCGCTCAGGGCGGCCGGTTCGCCGAGATCGCCAAGCGCGACATCTGGACGCCGGAGCAGATGGCGGCGGAGCGTCCCGACATCGAGTACGAGATCGTGGCGCTGGACGGGACCATCGTTGCCGACCCGGCGCACATCCAGCGTCTGCTTTGCGAGGTCTCGGACGGATTGGGCAATGGCGAGTGGGCACCGGTGCCGGCCGAGATCTATCCGCTGACCGAGGCCAAGGCCGCCTTCCGCCGCATGCAGCAGGCGCGCCATATCGGCAAGATCGTGGTGCAGATGCCCAATTCGCTTGCTCCGCGCGGTGATCGGAGTTACCTGATCACCGGGGGCTTGGGTGCGCTCGGCCTGCACACGGCCGCGTACCTGGCGCAACTCGGGGCCGGTGACATCGTGTTGACCAGCCGACGCGCACCCGATGCGGACGCAGCCCGGACGATCGCCGACATCGCCGAGCGGTTCCACTGCCGGATCCACACCTTCGCCACCGATGTGGGTGACGAGTCTCAGGTGGCCGCGCTGCTGGAGCAGATCCGCGCCGAGTTGCCGCCGCTGGCGGGGGTGGCGCACCTGGCGGGCGTGCTCGACGACGCGCTGCTGCCGCAGCAGACCATGGAGCGTTTCCGCACCACGTTGGCGCCCAAGGCTTTCGGCGCGCACTACCTGCACCGGATGACCGAGAACGACGATCTCGACTTCTTCATCGTGTACTCGTCGGCGTCCAGCGTGCTGGGTTCACCGGGTCAGGCCAACTACGCCACAGCTAACGCATTGCTCGACGGCCTTGTCGCGCAACGCAAATCGCAGGGGCTGCCCGCGACCGGTGTCAACTTCGGCCCGTGGGCCAAGGGCGGCATGGCCGCATCGCAGGCCGCGCGGGCCAATCTCGGTGCCCAGGGCATGATCGCGCTGGACCCCACCGCCGCGCTGAACGCGCTGAGTGAGGTCATCGGTCACGGGATCGGGCAGGCCACGGTGATCAAGGCGAACTGGCAGCGGGCGGCCAAGATGCTCGGTGGTGCGCGCCCGCCGCTGCTCGACCATGTCCTGCCCAGTGCTGTCGCGGCCACCCCCGGCGACAGCGAGCTGCTGCGGCAGTTGCAGGACATACCCGAGGCGCAGCGGGCCGACTTCCTCACCGAATATCTGCAACGGGAAGTGCAGGGCTTCCTTCGGCTCGCCCAACCCCCGTCCGCGAACAGCCGGTTTTTGGACCTGGGCACGGACTCGCTGATGGCCGTCGAACTGCGCAACCGGTTGTACAGCCAGTTCGGCGGCGCGTTCACCATCAGCGCCACAGCGGTATTCGACTATCCGACGATCAGGGCGCTGGCCGAATACCTGGCCGAGCAGCTGCCGGAGTTCCTCGCTGCATCCGGTGCCGCCGAGTCTGCTGCCGCACCGGAGGTGGAAGCCGCGCCCGCGACGGAGCCGCAGTGAGCCGCAGCGTCAGAGCTTGGCCAGGTCGTACTCGCCGATGCGGTCGATCAGGACGCGCAACTGATCCTGGGTGGAACCCAAGGTGTTGTCGATCGCGGTGAGTCGCGCCGTGTAGTGCCCCACCGGGTATTCGGCGGTCATCCCGATGCCGCCGTGCAATTGGATCGCTTCCTGCCCGATGTGCCGGCCGGAGCGACCGACCTGCAGCTTGGCGCGGGCGGCGATCACCGGGTCGTAGTTGCCGTCCGCGATCGACATCGCGGCGTACAGGTTCATGCTGCGCGCTAACTCCAGTGACACGTACATGTCGGCCGCACGCTGGGTCAGTGCCTGGAATTTGTTGAGGGTGACCCCGAACTGCTTGCGGGTCTTCAGGTAGTCGGTGGTCAATCGCAGCGCTTCCTCCATCGCGCCCAGCGCTTCGGCGCACAACGCCGACTGGATCCGGATGACGGCGTTGCCGATGGCTCCGGAGACATCAGCGGCATCCTCACCCAACGGTTCGGCCGCGGCCTCCTCGAAGTCGATCTGGGCGCCGCGCTGGCCGTCGAACGTGGGATAGGACTTGCGCTTGACCGTGTCCGCGTCGACCAGGAACAGGCCGGTGCCGCCGTCGGGCAATGCCGCGCTGACCACCAGAGTCTGGGCGCAGTCACCGGCCAGGACGGGGTTCTTGCGTCCACTGACCGTCCACGAATCACCTTGTCGCGCCGCGCGAGTGGTGATCTCGGCGGACGGGCTGCGGTGGCCGGGCTCGAGGTGGGCGAAGGCCAGCAAGCGCTCGCCGCCGGCGACCTCGTCCAGCAGTTCCTGCTGCGCGTCGCTGCCCAACTCGGCGATCAACGCCCCGGGTGCCAGCGCGGCATGCAGCACGGGTTCGGGTGCCAGGCGGCGTCCGATTTCGGTGAGCACCACCGCGATCTCGAGCTGACCGGCTTCGTCCGGGTCGAAGCCGAGACCCAGGATCCCGGTGTCGGCCAATTGGCTCCAGACTTCCCGGCTCCAGCCCAGTTCGGTGTCGATCACTTTGTTGCGGCTCTCGGTGTCGTAACTGCGCGACAGCAGCTCCCGGGTGGTGTCGCGCAGCAGCACCTGCTCTTCGCTCAACTGAAAGTCCATGACTGCCTCACAATCCGAGAATGGTGGACGCGATGATGTTGCGCTGAACTTCGTTGCTGCCGCCGTAGATCGAGGTCTTGCGGTAGTTGAGGTAGTGCGGCGCACTGGATTGCGCCCAGTCCGGCGACGCGATCCCGTCCCCGTCGACCGGTAGCGCGTCGGCACCGGCGACTTCCACCATCAGCTCGGTGGAGATCTGCTGCAATTGGCTGCCGCGCAGCTTGAGCACCGAGGAAGCCGGATTGGGTTTACCGCCCGAGGAACCCGAAACCACCCGGGCCTGGGTGAGTTCCAGCGCCAGCACCTCGTTTTCGGCTTCGGCCAGCCGAGCGGCGAACAGCGGGTCGTCGAGCAGTCCGTTCTTGGCGGCGTGCCGCTTCACTTCGGCCAGACGCACTTTGGTCCGGCCCACTTGGGCGATGCCGGTGCGCTCGTTGCCCAACAGGAACTTCGCATACGTCCAGCCCTGGTTCTCTTCTCCGACAAGCTGATTCGCGGGTACGCGAACTTCGTCGAAAAACACCTCGTTGACTTCGACGCCGCCGTCGATCAGCTTGATCGGACGCAGAGTCACCCCCGGTGTGTCCATCTCGAAGAGCAGGAACGAGATACCGGCCTGACGCTTGGGCGCCTGCGGGTCGGTACGGACCAGGCAGAAGATCCAGTCCGCGTACTGGCCCAACGTCGTCCATGTCTTCTGACCGTTGACCACGTAGCTGTCGCCGTCGCGGACCGCGGTGGTGCGCAGCGAAGCCAGGTCCGAGCCGGCTTCGGGCTCGGAGAAGCCCTGGCACCACCAGATGTCCAAGCTGGCGGTCGGAGGCAGGAAACGCTGTTTGATCTCGTCCGATCCGAACTCGGCGATCACCGGTCCGACCATCTTGGTGTTGAAGTTCAACGGCTCCGGAACGCTGGCGAGTTGCATCTCGTCGGTCCAGATCTGCGACTGGGTCGGCGTCCAGTCTTTGCCGCCCCATTCGACGGGCCAATTGGGTACCGCGAGTTCGTTTTCGTGCAGCAGCTTGTGATTGGCGACGATCTGCTCGCGGGTCAGCGACTTGCCTTCCCGGACCCGGTCCCGGATCTCGGCGGGGACCTGGGTGGTGAAGAAGGTCCGAAGTTCGTCGCGGAACGCGGCTTCCTCAGATGTGAGTGCCAGCTTCATTGGCAGCCTCCTTTGTCCGGGTGACCGCCGGGACGGGGGCCGCGGCAGTCCTGCACTGCACGTTAGGCGCTGCGTGGCGGCAATCCTCAACCGGGTAGTGCGCAGTCGAAGCCAACACGGCGTCAGCGGCGGCGGCGCCGCCACCACAGCAGGCCGACCAGCGCGATGCCGGCTATCGAAGCCGCCAGCACGATCGTCGGCGTGGCGGCTTCCACCTTCTCCTTCGCCCGCTCCGGCACGTCGACCTTGGCGGCCAAGGCCTCGACGGTGTCGCCCAGCTGGGCGCGGGTCTGGTTGATGTCGGCCCGCAATTCGACGATGTCGGCGTCTGGTCCCGGTTCGGGTGGGGTGGGCTCAACTCCGGTCATGGCGGGCGTCTTTCACTTGCTGGATGTCCTTCTTGACGCTGGCGACGGTCTGCGGGGCCGCCGGTGTCGCTTCTTTGACCTGGCGTCTGCTGACCAGCGCCGCCACCCCGGCCATCGCGAACAGCACGGCGGCCACGATCAGCGCCGCCGCCCAGGTCGGCACAACCAACGCCAGCCCCGCGATAGCGGACGCGATCACACTGGCCAAACCGAAAAACCCCAGCAGTCCCGCCGCGCCGAACAGGCCGGCGCCGGCGCCGGCGTGCTTGGCCGACTCTACGAGTTCCCGCTGCGCCAAACGCATTTCGTCGCGGACAAGGCGTGATGTCTGCGAGGAGAGCTGCGCCAGCAACTCGCCGATCGAGGCATCCTCGGGCGTCGCATTCACGCTCATCGGTGCATCCTCCGTTCTACTGGTCGCCCACCGGCGCGGACATCAGCCCGCTGGCGGCGGTAATCAAAACCAGGCCCATGGCGACCCGGCTACCCGCGAGATGGGCCGCCAAACCTGCTCGACAACGGGCTTTTCCACAGTTTCGTATCGATCCACAAGCGGGCCGTCCGGCGGGTGCGGCACGGCCTGGACGACGGTGGCCGCGCATACGGTCGCGACATGCGAACAGAACTCCCCGCCGAGCGGCTGCAGCGACGGCTGGCCGGCAATCCGGATCCCGAACCAGACGACGATGCCGAAGCCGATGTGGAAGACGACGACCAGGACGACCCGAACTCGCTGTTGCCGCGGTGGATTCCCGACCCGTCGAAGGGTCGAGGCTGGTTGGACAGGGTGCGGGCGGATCCGGGACGGTCCGGTGCCATCGCGCTCGCGGTGATCGCCGCGCTGGCGGTGCTGATCACGATCTTCACCCTGGTAAGCGATCGGCCGTCGCCGGTTACTTCGGCGAAACTGCCACCGGTAGAACGGGTTTCGTCCGCACGGTCGTCGGCTGGCACCGCTCCGCCGGCCGGACCGGTGGTGGTCAGCGTAGTGGGACTGGTACACAAGCCGGGCTTGGTCACATTGGCAC
Source organism: Mycobacterium sp. NGS59 (assembly GCF_059812345.1). Lineage (NCBI taxonomy): Bacteria > Bacillati > Actinomycetota > Actinomycetes > Mycobacteriales > Mycobacteriaceae > Mycobacterium > Mycobacterium sp. NGS59. The sequence continues at coordinate 74,532 of NZ_JCALCN010000013.1, read as the reverse complement.
CGGGCGCGCGCATCGCCGACGCGCTGCAGGCCGCCGGGGGCGCGGTCGACGGTGCGGACACCGTCGGCCTGAACATGGCCCGCCCGCTCGGTGACGGCGAACAGATCGTCGTCGGGCTGGCGCCGCCGTCGGGCAAACCCGCGGTGCTCGGCAGCTCCGTCGGCACCGGCAGTCCCGCCGGGCCGCCCGCCTCAAGCGTGCCGCCGAGCTCAGGCAAACCGAAGGCGCCGCGGGAGGCGCTCGACCTGAACAGCGCAACCGTCGAGCAACTGGACGCGCTGCCCGGGGTGGGTCCGGTCACCGCCGCAGCGATCCTGTCGTGGCGCCAGACCCACGGCAGGTTCACCACCGTCGACCAACTCGCCGAGGTCGACGGCATCGGCCCGGCGCGGTTGGACAAACTGCGCGCCCTGGTACGTGTCTGACCGCGGGGCGACCGGCGGTGGGGACGGTTCCGGACCCGCCGGCACCGCTGGACGTGCGGCTGGTCCCGGCGGCGCTGACTGGGTGGGTGGTGACGGCCGCCGGGATCGTCTGGCCGATCGGCCGGTCGCTGTCGGGATGCTGTGTTGTGCTCGCGGTCGGTGGGGGCCTGCTGTGGTGGCGGATGCGGCGCGATCCGCGGGCACGGACGGCCGCGGTCAGCGCCGGCCTGGTGGCGGTCGGTGTGGTGGGAGCCGGATACGGCCTGGCGATCGCGCTGCGCACGGACGCGGTCGGGCACCACCCGATCACCGCGGCGTTCGGCACCGTCGCGCCGGTGACGGTGACGCCCAGCGAAAGCGCACTGGCGCTGGGACGTAGCCGGTTGATGTTCCGGGCAACCCTGCAACGGTTGCATGACGACGAATCCTCCGGTCGCGTGGTGGTTTTCGCGCGGGTGCCGGAAGGCGGCGGCGAGTTCGACGAGCTGATGGTCGGTCGGCCGGTGCGGTTCACCGCACGCATCACCCGTCCCACCCGCCATGACCTGACGGTCGCGGTGCTGACCGTGACAGGGCAACCGACCATGGGGAGTGCGGGCTCGGTGCAGCGGGCCGCCCAACTCGTTCGCGATCGGTTCGGCACGGCCGTGCACCAGGTGTTGCCCGCTGACGAGGCCGCCATGTTGCCCGCCCTGGTTCTCGGTGACACCGCGCTGGTCGGCGCGGCTACCAGCGGCGAGTTCCGTGCGGCGGGCATGACGCACCTGACCGCGGTATCGGGAGCCAACGTCACGATCGTGTGCGCGGCCGTGCTGCTGTCGGCACGGTTGATCGGGCCGCGGGCCGCCGTGGCGCTGTCCGGGCTGGCGTTGGTGGCATTCGTGATCGTGGTGCAGCCGACGGCCAGTGTGTTGCGCGCCGCCGTGATGGGCGCGATCGCGCTGGCAGCGATACTGTCCTCGCGGCGGCGACAAGCCATGCCGGCGCTGGCGACCTCGGTGCTGGTGTTGCTGGCCGCGGCTCCGCACCTGGCGGTCGACCTGGGCTTTTCCCTGTCCGTGGTGGCGACCGGCGCGTTGGTTGTCGTCGCGCCCGCCTGGTCACGGCGGCTGGTGGGCCGAGGCTGTCCGAAACCGCTGGCCGACGCCCTCGCCGTCGCCGCGGCGGCTCAGGTCGTGACCGCCCCGCTGGTCGCGGCGATTTCCGGCCGGTTCAGCCTGGTCGCAGTGGTCGCCAACCTGGTGGTGGCGCCGGTGATCGCGCCGATCACGGTGCTCGGCACAGCCGCAGCGGTGTCAGCCGTCTGCTGGCCGGCCGTAGCGCAGCTGCTGATCCGGTTCACCGGGCCGGAAGTGTGGTGGGTGCTGCGCGTCGCGCACTGGGCTGCCGGGGTGCCGGGCGCCGGCGTGCCGGTGCCGTCGGGTGTCGCCGGCCTGGTCGTGGTCGGTTGCAGCAGCGTGCTGGTGGCTGCGATGTGGCGGTGGCGCTGGTTCCGCCTGGCCGCGGGTTCGGCGGTGGGAACGGGCACCTTTTGCCTGGTGGCGTGGTGGCTGTCTCGAGCGGTCCAACCCCATGGTTAGGAATCAGGGGCTGGGTGCAACCGCGGCCTCGTCGATACCCGGCACATCCCCGACGATTTCTTTGATCTTCGCGACGAGCGCGGCTGGTGTAGTGAAGTCGTATTGCTGGCCGTTTATCCTGACCGTCGGCGTGGCGCGGATGCCCGCGGCGTCGGCGGCCGAGGTGACCTTCGACAGGTACTTTCCGCTGTCGATGCAATCCGGGACCGTGCCGGCCGCGCCGGCTTGCCGGGCGAATTCGATCAACCACGCATTGTCGGGAAACGAGGTGCCGGTTTCCGACGGCTGAATGCCCTTGCTGAACAACGCGCCGTGAAATCGGCGGAACGCATCGACAGATTCATCGGCGACACACAGGGCAGCCGCGCCTGCCCGCGACGAATAGTTCTGCGTCCGCGCACTGTCGAGGATCGACACCATCGAATAGTCGGCGGCGATAGCGCCGATATCGATCAGTTTGGACACCGACGGCCCGAACGTCTGCTCGAAACGGCCACAAGCAGGACACAGGAAGTCTTCGTAGAAAGCCACCACGGCCTTGGGTTCAGTGGTGTCGGGGCGGGTGACCAGCGTGTTCGACGCCACCCGCACCGCAGAACTGGGAGGGGACCCGGCGTTTTGTCCCGATGCGGTCTGGGGCGACTCCGACGGCTGCTGCTTGCCCCAAAGATAAACGCCGATGGCCGTGACAAGCACTGCCACCAGGGCGACAGCGCCCGCGACGAGTGCCGCCCGTCCGGGGCTCAGTCCGTTCTTGTTCGCGGCTTGTCGCGGTGGCGCACTGGTGAAAACGTGCTGATTTGCCGGCGCGCTCGGTGCCCAGGTCGCCGGCATAGGACTGGCGGCGGGGGCTTGCGCCTGTCTGATGGGTGGCGGTGTCGGACCCGGCGGCGGCGGGGCGGTGGTGTCGCGAAGCGCCTGGCGGGCGGCGTTGGCCAACTCGCCCGTCGTCGCATACCGCTGATCGGGATCTTTGGCCATGCCCCGCGCGATGACGTCGTCGATGGAGGCTGGGATATGCGCATCGTTGGTCGAGGCTCGCGGTGGCGGGGTACTCAAGTGTGCTGCCACCAGTTGCGGGATGGTGTCGCCCGGGAACGGCGGCCTCCCGGTCAGGCACTCGAAGAGGACACAGGCGAGTGAGTAAATGTCGGCGCGGGCGTCCTCGTCGGCCCCGATGGCCAAGCGCTCCGGTGCGATGTAGTGGAAGGTGCCGATCGTGCTGCCCGTTTTGGTCATGCGCGTCTCGTCTACCGTGCGGGCAATCCCGAAGTCGATCAGATAGGCGAAATCGTCTTCGTCGAGCAGCACATTGGCGGGTTTGATGTCGCGGTGCAGCAACCCGACCCGATGGCCGGCGTGCAACGCTTTGGCCACCTGGCTGACGATCTCAACTGCCCGCGCCGGATCCAGCGGTCCGTCGGCGAGCAGGCTGGCCAGGTCGCGGCCCTCAATCAGCCGCATTTCCAGGTAGAGACGGCCGTCGATCTGACCATAGTTGTGGATCGGGACGACGTGCGGGCTGTTCAGCCGGGTGGCCGCGTGAGCTTCCCGACGAAATCGGCGCTGGAACTCCGCGTCGTCGGACAGGTGCGCTGACAACACTTTGATCGCCACGACTCGGTCGGTCTCGGTGTCGTAGGCGCGCCAGACCTCGCCCATGCCGCCGCGGCCCATCAATTCGACCAAGCGGTAGCGCCCGAACTTCGTTTCCGCCACACCAGCCTCCTAGGATCCGCGGCCCGCGGAACTCCCGACGACCAACCGAGGACAACTGTCGCATGTCCGACTCGCAACCGCGGCTGTCGCAGGCTCGTGACACCATCGTGGCGTGAGCGAGGTTTCGCCGTTGCACCTTGTCCTGGGGGAAGAGGAACTGCTGATCGAGCGGGCCGTCGCGCAGATACTGCGGTCGGCCCGACAACGCGCGGGCACCGGAGCCGAGACGGGGATAGCCGATGTCCCGGTGAACCGGATGCGGGCCGGCGATGTCAGCACCAACGAGCTCGCCGAACTGCTGAGCCCGTCCCTGTTCGCCGAGGAGCGAATCGTGGTGCTCGAGGCAGCGGGAGAAGCCGGCAAGGATGCGGCCACCTTGATCGCGTCGGCCGCCGCGGACCTGCCGCCGGGCACCGTGCTGGTGGTGGTGCACTCCGGTGGCGGCCGGGCCAAGGCGCTGGCGGGGGAGCTGCGGTCCCATGGCGCCCAGGAGCATCCGTGCGCCCGCATCACCAAGGCGAGCGAGCGCACCGACTTCGTCCGGCGCGAATTCCGCTCGTTGAAGGTCAAGGTCGACGAGGAGACGGTGACGGCCTTGCTGGACGCCGTCGGCTCCGATCTCCGTGAGCTGGCATCGGCGTGCTCGCAGCTGGTCGCCGACACCAACGGCTCAGTCGATGCCGCCGCGGTCCGGCGGTATCACAGCGGCAAAGCCGAGGTGAAGGGATTCGACATCGCCGACAAGGCGGTGACCGGCGACGTCGCGGGTGCCGCCGAGGCGCTGCGCTGGGCGATGATGCGCGGCGAACCGCTGGTGGTGCTGGCCGACGCGCTGGCCGAGGCCATTCACACGATCGGGCTGGTGATGGCGCAGTCCGGTGACCCCTACCGGCTGGCCGGGCAGCTGAAAATGCCCCCCTGGCGGGTGCAGAAAGCGCAGAAGCAGGCCCGGCGCTGGTCGCGCGATCGGTTGGCCGTCGCCATGAAGGTGGCGGCAACCCTCAACGCAAATGTCAAAGGGGCCGTCGCCGACGCCGACTACGCGTTGGAATCAGCGGTGCGTGAGGTCGCCGAATTGGCGGCAGACCGGAACTGAGAGCTCAGCCGAGCTTGTGCAGCGCGCGGGCCAGCGCCGACTTCTTGTTGGCGGCCTGGTTCTTGTGGATCACGCCCTTGCTGGCCGCCTTGTCCAATTTGCGGCTCGTCGAGACCAGCAGTTCGGCGGCCTTCTCCTTCTCACCGGCATGGGCCGCCTCACGGAACGCGCGAACAGCCGTGCGCAGCGAAGACTTCACCGACTTGTTGCGCAGCCGGGCGCGCTCGTTAGTGCGGTTGCGCTTCTGCTGCGACTTGATGTTGGCCACGCGTGAATTCCTTAGTCCGTTTCGATTTGGCTTTGCTCGGGGTACCCCTGCAACCCGACAGCGACTGCCCAGGTTATCAGTCGGTTACGTTTTCGCCCAAAACAGTAATTCTGGGTCTGCCGAGCTAGGGGGATTGAGGCAGAGTGACACAGGTGAGTCTTGCCAACCAGGTCGAACCACCGAGGGGGCGGCCCAGCGTCCGTTCCGAACGCATCTTCCAGGGTTACAACACCTCAGATCCGGTGTACGCGCTGGCCTTCGACGAGATGTTCGACGCACAGGGCAACGTTCGCGGCCCCTACAAGGGCATCTACACCGAGTTGGCGCCCACCGATGCGTCGGAGTTGAAGGCGCGCGCCGACGCATTGGGCCGGGCGTTCATCGACCAGGGCATCACGTTCTCGCTCTCGGGTCAGGAGCGCCCGTTCCCGTTGGACCTGGTCCCACGGGTGATCTCGGCCGCTGAATGGACCCGTTTGGAACGCGGCATCACCCAGCGCGTCAAGGCACTCGAGATGTACCTCGACGACATCTACGGCGACCAGGAGATTCTGCGCGACGGCGTCATCCCACGGCGGTTGATCACCTCCTGCGAGCATTTCCACCGCGAGGCGGTCGGCATCGTCCCACCCAACGGGGTGCGGATCCACGTCGCCGGCATCGACCTGATCCGCGACGAAAAGGGCGACTTCCGGGTACTCGAGGACAATCTGCGCTCCCCGTCGGGGGTGTCGTACGTTGTGGAAAACCGGCGCACCATGGCGCGCGTTTTCCCCAACCTGTTCGCCACCCACCGGGTGCGCACCGTCGATGACTACGCGTCACACCTGTTGCGGGCGCTGCGCAACTCGGCGGCCACCAACGAGGCCGACCCGACTGTGGTGGTGCTCACGCCCGGCGTCTACAACTCGGCCTACTTCGAGCACTCCCTGCTGGCCCGCCAGATGGGCGTCGAGCTGGTCGAGGGGCGCGACCTGTTCTGCCGCGACAACCAGGTGTACATGCGCACCACCGGGGGAGAGCGCCAGGTCGACGTCATCTACCGGCGCATCGACGACACGTTCCTGGACCCGCTGCAGTTCCGGGCCGACTCGGTGCTGGGGGTAGCCGGGCTGGTCAACGCCGCCCGCGCCGGCAACGTCGTCATCTCCAGTTCGATCGGCAACGGCGTCGGCGACGACAAGCTGGTCTACACCTACGTGCCGACCATCATCGAGTACTACCTGGGGGAGAAGCCCCTGCTGGCCAACGTCGACACGTATCGCTGCTGGCTCGACGACGAGCGCGAGGAAGTCCTCGACCGGATCCACGAGTTGGTGGTCAAGCCGGTGGAGGGCTCGGGCGGCTACGGCATCGTGTTCGGCCCCGAAGCCTCCGACAAGGAACTCAACGCCCTGGCCAAGAAGATCCGCGACGATCCGCGGGCCTGGATCGCGCAACCGGTGATGGAGCTGTCCACCGTGCCGACCCGGATCGGCGACTCGTTGGCGCCGCGCTATGTCGACCTGCGCCCGTTCGCGGTCAACGACGGTGACGACGTGTGGGTGCTGCCCGGCGGCCTGACGCGCACGGCTTTGGTCGAGGGATCCCGGGTGGTCAACTCCAGCCAGGGCGGCGGGTCCAAGGACACCTGGGTGCTGGCGCCCCGTACGTCGGTGGCCGCTCGCGAGCTGGGGCGGGCTCAGGTGGTGCGCTCGCTGCCGCGGGCCGTTCCCGAGCCCCGCCCGGACCATGCACTGTCATCGGTTCATCAGCCGCAGGACGAGCAGCAGCAACAGCAGAAGGCGGTGGACTGATGCTCGCCCGCAACGCCGAAGCCTTGTATTGGATCGGGCGCTACGTGGAACGTGCCGATGACACCGCGCGCATCCTGGACGTGGCCGTACACCACCTGCTCGAGGATTCCAGCGTCGACCCGGACCGGTCCTCCCGATTGTTGCTCAAGGTGCTGGGCATCGAGCCCCCCGAGCACCGACTGGACGTCTGGTCACTGACCGACTTGGTCGCGTTCCGGCCCAACACCGAGGGCGGCTGTTCGATCGTCGACGCGATCTCGGCGGCACGCGAAAACGCAAGGTCGGCAAGGGAAGTCACCTCCAGCGAAACCTGGGAGTGCATCAACACCACTTACCACGCGCTGCCCGAACGCGAACGCGCGGCCAAACGCCTTGGGCCGCACGAGTTTCTGTCGTTCATCGAGGGCCGCGCGGCGATGTTCGCCGGTCTGGCCGACTCCACGCTGTCCCGCGACGACGGCTACCGGTTCATGGTGCTGGGTCGCGCGATCGAGCGGGTAGACATGACGGTGCGGTTGCTGCTGTCCCGGGTCGGTGACAGCGCGTCGTCGCCCGCCTGGGTGACACTGTTGCGTTCGGCGGGTGCGCACGACACCTATTTGCGCACCTACCGCGGCGCACTGGATGCGGCGCGGGTGGTGGAGTTCATGTTGTTGGACCGGCTTTTCCCGCGCTCGGTCTTCTACTCGCTGAAACTGGCCGAACACAACCTGGAAGAACTCCTGCACAATCCGCAGAGCCGGGTCGGCGCGACCACCGAAGCCCAGCGACTACTCGGTCAGGCGCGCAGCGAGTTGGAATTCCTGCAGCCGGGAGTGCTGCTCGAGACGCTGGAGAACCGCCTGGGCGGTTTGCAGAGAACATGCCGCGAGGTAGGAGATGCGTTGGCGCTACAGTACTTTCACGCCGCTCCGTGGGTGGCTTGGACGGATGCCCGACAGCGTGGCGAACTCGTGCAAAGCCAGGGAGACTCCTGATGTGGCGGATGCGGGTGGTGCACAACACCGGGTACGCATACCAGTCGCCGGTGACGGCGTCCTACAACGAAGCCCGGCTGACGCCGCGGTCCAACACCCGGCAGAACGTCATCCTCAACCGAGTCGAGACCATCCCGGCCACCCGGTCCTACCGCTACATCGACTACTGGGGGACCGCGGTCACGGCCTTCGACCTGCATGCGCCGCACACCGAGCTCACCGTGACGTCCTCGTCGGTGGTCGAAACCGAACCCCCTGAACCGCCGGCGGAGAAGGCCAGTTGGAAAGAACTGGAATCGATGGCCGTGATCGATCGGTTCGACGAAGTGTTGCGCCCCACCGACTACACCCCGACCAGCAAACGTGTTGCGGCCGTGGGTAAGCGGATCATCAAAAATTATGATCCCGCGGAAGCCGCCGTCGCAGCGTCCCGATGGGCGCGCAGCGAGTTGGACTACCTGCCCGGCACCACCGGTGTGCAGTCGTCCGGGCTGGATGCGTTGGAACAGGGCAAAGGGGTATGCCAGGATTTTGCGCACCTGACCCTGATTCTGTTGCGCAGCATGGGGATTCCGGGACGGTATGTGTCGGGGTATCTGCACCCCAAACGCGACGCCGCGATCGGCAAAGCCGTAGCCGGACGCAGCCACGCCTGGATTCAGGCCTGGACCGGTGGTTGGTTCAACTACGACCCCACCAACGACACCGAGATCACCGAGCAGTACATCAGCGTGGGCGTCGGCCGGGACTACGCCGACGTGTCACCGCTGAAAGGTATCTACTCCGGGCTGGGAGCCACCGATCTCGACGTGGACGTCGAAATCACCAGGCTCGCCTAGCCGGGGCCGCCGCGGCCTGGTCACGCGGCTGCCGGCATCCCGGCGGACGAAACCCCGATCCGGTCAGTGACCCAGCAGGTGCCTGGCCGGCGCGTTGATCGCGTCGAGCCGGCTACCCAGCGATTCGGCCGCAGCCGCCTCGGCGCCGGCGTAGGACGCGCCGGACGCGGTCAAGCCTCGGACGATTTGCTCGTGGAAGGCCGCCATCTGCGCGCCGATCCGCTGATAGCCCTCTGCGTGAGCACCCCAGAACGCTGCGACCACGGCCGAGACCTGATCGGCGGCGGCAGCCGGCACGCCGGCCGTCTGCAGTCGCGCACTGACGTTGGCTTCGCTGATCGTCGAGCCGATGTCGGCCAGGTCCCTGGATGCAGCGGCCATCCCCTCCGGCCCCGCTGCAAACCACGTCATCACGCACCTCTTGAACTCAAGAACGGCAGGCCCGGATCGTACCTCGCCGGCAGTTTGAATACGTGCGTTTTCGCCGGGTCGCCTCGGGTGGCGGACCGTGCCGGCTGAGCTGCCGTCAGCGCGCGTGCACCTCGACCCGGTGCAGGTCGTCGCCGAGTTCGATCTGCCCGCCGAATTCGGTTGCCGCCAGAGCCCGCCACTGCTCTTCCTGGCCCGGCACGATGCCCGGCACATAGTGCGTCATCACCAGGGTGGCGACCCCGGCGCGGGCCGCGGTGGCAGCCGCCTCCGGTACCGACGAGTGATAGTCGCAGATGTCCTTCAGCCGTTGCTGGGGGACGTGGGAGACGATGTCCTTGCGTATCACGGTGTGCACCAAAGCGCCTGCACCGGCGGCTAATTCGTCGAGACTGGCGCAGGGCACGGTGTCGCCGGCAAGTACCACCGACGCGCCTTCGAACTCGACGCGGAACCCGATCGTCGGCGCCACCGGACGGTGATCGGTGGGGGCAACCCGGATCGTCACACCGTCGCGATCCCATACTGGCCCGTCGGTGTGCTCATGAACCTCGACCGGTGGCGGCGAGTTCAGGTCGGCGTGGTGCGCGATCCGGTAGCCGATGTCGTGACCGAATGCCTTGAGCATCGCGTCCACCACCTGTGCGGTGCCGGGCGGCCCGATGATCTGCAGCGGCGCCGGATCCGGCGCGAAGTTGGTGATCCAGCTGGTGATGAGGACGTCGCCGAGCTCGGCGATGTGGTCGCTGTGCAGGTGGGTGAGCAGCACTGCGCTCAACCCCGCGGCACCCACGCCCACCGCGGCCGCGCGTTGCAGTACTCCGCGCCCGCAGTCCACCAGGAAAGCCTGTCCGCCCGCGCGTACCAGGGTGGCGGGCCCGGCCCGGTTCGGGTCTGGAACAGGGCTGCCGGTGCCGAGCAGGGTGACCTCGATCATGGCTCTATCCTCGCAAGCCGAACGCATCGAGACGTAGTGCTCGGCAGTCAAGATGGCATGACGGTTTCGCTGCAGCGGATCACGGCTTCGGATGCTGGCTTTTGCGCCGACCGCGTACGTCGTAGCCTGGTGTGAATCGGATCACAACCCACGGGAGGCTAGATGCGGATCTCGGATGTCTTGCGCAACAAGGGGGCGGCGGTGACGACGATCAACCCCGACGCGACGGTCCGGGAATTGCTGGCCGGCCTGGCGGAGCAGAATATCGGCGCGATGGTGGTGGTCGGCGACGAGGGAGTGGTCGGCATCGTCTCCGAGCGCGACGTGGTGCGCCAACTGCACACGCACGGCGCCAGCGTGCTGTCGCGTCCGGTGTCCAAGATCATGACCAGCGCCGTGGCCACCTGCGCGAAGACCGACACGGTCGACGAGATCAGCGTGCTGATGACCCAGCACCGGGTGCGACACATACCCGTGCTGGACGGCAGGAGGCTGATCGGGATCGTCAGTATCGGCGACGTGGTCAAGACCCGGATGGGCGAACTGGAGGCCGAGCAGCAGCAGCTGCAGTCCTACATCACGCAGGGCTGAGTGTTTGGGCGTTGAGTCTGCGCTGAGGGCGGGGTCTTCTCACACTTTGTCGCCGTAGGCGCAGAGTCAAATTGGGCAGGGCGCTCAGCGCCAGGCGTACTCGGTGCGCAGCCGGGCGGCCACCAGATCGAAGGTCTCGCGGTTCAGGATCGCGCCCTCGCGGCGGATGCTCTCTTCGGGCACGTCGAGCACGCGGTCCAGCCGCACCCAGCTCGGTCTGCCCTCGTAATCCCAATCGCCCGAACCGATCCCGACCCAATGCCGATCCTCGGCGTGCTGCTCCTGGCTCGACAGCATCAGTCCCAGCAAGACGCTGCGTTCGCGGCCCACCACGAGCACCGGCCGGTCCTTGCCGCGGGTCGGGTCGTCCTCGTAAACCACCCAGGTCCAGACGATCTCGCCGGGGTCGGCCCGACCGTCCAGATCTGGGGAATAGACCACCCGGCGAGCCCGCTGCGCAGTCGGGAAGCTCGTCTTCGTCACCGGACGGCCGGTGGTGATCTCGGCCGGCGGCGCCGGCAAACCCATCGCGACGATGTTCGCGGTGATCTTCACGGCTTGCTGGATGGTCCGCAGTGTCTCCTGCGTGTTCTGCAGGCGCTGCACCACTTTCGGAGCCTCGCTGACGAGGTTCTCCGCAAAGCGCTGGAACGTCTTCCACTGTGACTTGCCGGACGACTTCTTACCCGGTGCCATGCTCGCAGCATAACCGCGTGATTGTGTCCCGGTTGTTGTGCACGGATACGCTGGGCATACCCGCCAACCGCCCAACCAGGAGATTCCCATCAGCAGTTTCGCCGACAAGACGTTCACGCCGCCGGCGCAGATTCGGAACTTCTGCATCATCGCTCACATCGACCACGGCAAGTCGACGCTGGCCGACCGAATGCTGCAGCTGACCGGCGTAGTCGACGAACGCTCGATGCGGGCCCAGTACCTGGACCGGATGGACATCGAGCGGGAACGCGGCATCACCATCAAGGCCCAGAACGTCCGGCTGCCCTGGACCTTGAAGGACGGGGCCGGCGCAGGCGACTATGTTCTTCACCTGATCGACACCCCCGGTCACGTCGACTTCACCTACGAAGTGTCCCGTGCGCTGGAAGCCTGCGAGGGCGCGGTGCTGCTGGTCGACGCCGCCCAGGGCATCGAGGCGCAAACGCTGGCCAATCTCTACCTGGCGCTGGACCGTGACCTGCACATCATCCCGGTGCTGAACAAGATCGACCTGCCCGCTGCCGATCCGGACCGCTACGCCGGTGAGATCGCTCACATCATCGGCTGCGAGCCGACCGATGTGCTGCGGGTCTCCGGCAAGACCGGCGAAGGCGTCGGCGACCTGCTCGACCACGTGGTGCGCGAGGTGCCGCCGCCGCAGGGCGACGCCGACGCGCCCAGCCGGGCGATGATCTTCGACAGCGTCTATGACATCTATCGCGGAGTGGTGACCTACGTCCGCGTGGTCGACGGCAAGATCAGTCCCCGTGAGCGCATCGCGATGATGTCCACCGGCGCCACCCACGAACTGCTCGAGGTCGGCATCGTCTCGCCGGAGCCGAAAGCCAGCGCGGGCCTGGGCGTGGGCGAGGTGGGTTACCTGATCACCGGCGTGAAGGACGTGCGGCAGTCCAAGGTCGGGGACACGGTGACCACCGCCCGGCACGGCGCCAAGGAAGCGTTGACGGGCTACCGGGAGCCCAAGCCGATGGTCTATTCGGGCCTGTATCCCGTGGACGGCAGCGACTACCCGAACCTGCGCGACGCGCTGGACAAGTTGCAGCTCAACGACGCCGCGCTGACCTACGAGCCGGAAACCTCGGTGGCTCTGGGTTTCGGCTTCCGGTGCGGCTTCCTGGGGCTGCTGCACATGGAGATCACCCGCGAGCGACTCGAGCGCGAATTCGACCTGGACCTGATCTCGACCTCGCCCAACGTCGTCTACCGGGTGGAGAAGGAAGACAACACCGAGATCGTGGTGACCAACCCCTCGGACTGGCCGGAGGGCAAGGTCCGCACCGTCTACGAACCGATCGTCAAGACCACCATCATCGCGCCCAGCGAATTCATCGGCACCATCATGGAGCTGTGCCAGTCGCGGCGCGGCGAACTGGGCGGCATGGACTATCTGTCGCCCGAGCGGGTGGAGCTGCGCTACACACTGCCGTTGGGCGAGATCATCTTTGACTTCTTCGACTCGCTGAAGTCGCGCACCCGTGGTTACGCCAGCCTCGACTACGAAGAGGCCGGCGAACAGGAAGCCCAATTGGTCAAGGTCGACATCTTGCTGCAGGGCGAAGCCGTCGACGCGTTCAGCGCGATCGTCCACAAGGACGGCGCCTCGGCCTACGGCACCAAGATGACCACCAAACTCAAGGAACTCATCCCGCGCCAGCAGTTCGAGGTGCCGGTACAGGCCGCGATCGGCTCGAAAATCATTGCGCGCGAGAACATCCGGGCGATCCGCAAGGACGTGCTGTCCAAATGCTATGGCGGTGACATCACCCGCAAGCGCAAACTGCTGGAGAAGCAGAAGGAGGGCAAGAAGCGGATGAAGACCATCGGGCGGGTCGACGTGCCGCAGGAAGCCTTCGTCGCCGCACTGTCCACCGATGCCGCGGGGGACAAAGGCAAGAAATAGCCGCAACCAGGGCTACGCGAGGAAGGTCTCGAGCAGATGAAGTCCCGCTGGATCGTCGGTTTCGGGCTCTTGGCCGTGCTGACCGGCTGTACGCAATCCGTCACCGGTACCGCACACCCCGCACCTGGATTGAAACCGCGCCCGCTCGGTGGCGACAGCGTCAAACAGGTGCTGCTCGACGACGCCGCGCTGGAGCGGATACTCGCCCAGCCGTTCAAGGTCGACTCGCAATTCCCGCCCCGTTACGGTGACCGCGACAAGTTGGCGCACGCGTACGGACCCGCGTCGCCGGTCGAGTGTGTCGGCGTCGTGACGACCATGGAGAAGGGCGTCTACGACTCCGCGCCCGTGCAGGACGTCGCACGCCAAACCTGGTGGCATGCAACCGATTCCGTCAAGGTGATCAGCGTGACCGAAGGCGTGGTGACGTTCCCCAAGATCTCTGATGCCGCTGCGCTCTTCGACCAGTTCACCACCCAATGGAAGAACTGCGACGGCACCGCCGTGGAACTGCCCGGCGCCACGCTCAGTTTCACCGACACCATCGGCAGTGTGCGTGTCGCCGATTCCGTTCTGGCAGCGACGATTTACGACCAGGCCAGCTTGTCCAGCTCCACTCCCATGCCGGTGGCACGCGCTGTCGGCGTGCGGGGGAACTGCCTGGTCGAGGTGGAGGTCGCTTTCTTCAGCACCGACAATCCGTCGGATCGGGGATCTGCCAATCTGGGCACCAGCGCGATCGAAATCGCGCACACGGTGATGGACAAGATCACCGCGGCGACGTGACAGCCGGCGGCTAGACGGGCGCGTTGGCGGGCTGGAACGCGCCCGAACCGTCGGCCTCCTCCTCGGCCCGGATCACGTGCACCACCGCATTGATCAGGGCCAGGTGGGTGAACGCCTGCGGGAAGTTACCCAGCTGCCGACCGGTGCGAGGCTCGATTTCCTCGGCATACAGATGCAGCGGGCTGGCATAGGCCAACAGTCGTTCGCACAGCCGCTTGGCTCGCGCCACCTCGCCGATCTCCACCAACGCCGACACCAGCCAGAACGAACAGATGGTGAACGTGCCCTCCTCGCCGGACAGCCCGTCGTCGGTCTCGTGCACGCGGTAGCGCAGCACCAGTCCTTCCTCGGTGAGCTCGTCGGCGATGGCCAGCACGGTGGCACGCACCCGCGGGTCGTCGGGCGGCAGGAACCGGGTCAGCACCACCAGCAACAGCGAGGCGTCCAGGGCGTCATCCCCGTAGCGCTGGGTGAACACGCCGCGGGAGTCCACACCGTGCTCCAGGATGTCGGCCTTGATCTCCTCGGCGATCGCACGCCACTGCTGGGCGTAGCTCTTCTCGCCCTGCCGCTCGGCCAACTTGGCCCCGCGGTCCAGCGCCACCCAGCACATCACCTTCGACGACGTGAAGTGCTGCGGCTCCCCGCGCACCTCCCAGATTCCCCGGTCGGGTCCCCGCCAGTGCTTGATCGCCTCTTCCACCTGCTTCTTCAGTACCGGCCACAGGTTTTCCGGGACCTGCTCGCGGGATTTGGCGTGCAGGTAGAACGAGTCCAGTACCGAGCCCCAGATGTCGTGCTGGACCTGGTCGTAGGCCCCGTTGCCGATGCGCACCGGACGGGCATGGTCGTAGCCGGACAAGTGGTTGAGTTCTTCTTCGACGAGGCTTCGCTCGCCACCGACGCCGTACATCACCTGAAGCGGATGGCGCTCGTCGCTGTTGGCCCCGGACACGTCGGCGATGAACGCGAAAAAGTCGTCGGCCTCACGGTCCAACCCGATCGTGTAGAGACCCCATAACGCGAACGTCGAGTCCCGGATCCACGAGTAGCGGTAGTCCCAGTTGCGTTCGCCCTGCGGCGTCTCCGGCAGCGAAGTGGTGCTCGCCGCCAGCAGCGCGCCGGTCGGGGAGTAGGTCAACCCCTTCAACGTGAGTGCGCTGCGCTGCAGGTACGCCCGCCACGGGTGATCGGGGAAGTTGCCGATGTTGATCCACTGCCGCCAGCACTCCGTGGTCTGCCACATCTTCTCGGCGGCCTCTTTGTAGGTCTGCGGCGCCGGGTGCTTGGTCCAGCTCAGCGCGACGAACACGTCGTCGCCCTCTTTCATCCGGGTGCGGGCGCGCGCCTCGCGGCCCTCCAGGCCGATGTTGAGGTTGGTGGTCAGCCGCAGCGTCGGGTGCGCGTCCGGTTGCTTGGTGGCGCGGGCGATGGCCTCGCCGTAGGCGTTGGCCGAGTACTCCCACGTCGCCCCGAGACGGTGGTAGTCGAAAGCCGGTTCGCAGCTCATCATCAGCTCGACGGTGCCGCTGACGCAGCGCACGGTGCGCAACAGGATGTGCTCGGCGTCCCAGTCCATCGGGGTGCGACGGTGTGTCCGGGAGCGGCGTTCGATGTCGTGCCAGGGGCCCATCACCAGCGCGTCGCGCACGATCAGCCAACCGGTGTGGGTCTGCCAGGTGGTCTCCATGATCAGGCTGCCGGGTAAATAGCGCCGCGCCGACGGCACCGAGACGCCGTACGGACCGAGCCGGAAATGCCCGGCGCTGCGGTCCAAGATCGCACCGAACACGCTCGGGGAATCCGGCCGTGGCACACACAGCCACTCCACGGATCCTGCCGGTGAGATCAGGCACGTGGTTTCCCAGTCCGACAGGAAGGCGTAATCGGCGATGGGCGGGAACGGGTTGCGCGACGGCGAACTGGACACATAGGGGCCGGTCGACTCGAGTTCGACTGCCACCGCGTCGAGAGTGGCCAGCTCAGTGGCGGGTTCGTCGAGCGGGACAAGCTGGTCGTTAGCTGAATCAGCGGCATCGGCATGCAGGACCATCCCGACATCATCGACTGTTCACCGGCCGCTCGTCCACTTCGCGACCGAGGTGTTACCCGGTGGGAGGCGCGTTGGTTTCAGGGGCCGTGCCGCATAGGGTGGGCCCGGTGAACGGGTTCCTGAGTTGGTGGGACGGCGTGGAGCTCTGGCTCTCCGGGCTGCCGTTCGTGCTGCAGGCGCTGGCGGTGATGCCAGTGGTGTTGGCCCTGGCGTATTTTCTGGCGGCATCGTTGGATGCACTGCTCGGCAGGGGAATCCAACTGATGCGCCGGGTTCGCCACTCCGATGAGGCGTCCGGATAACTTCGATGCCGCGTTCGCACGTCACCCTGATTCTGGTCGCTCTGGTGGTGCTGGTGCTTGTCGCGTGGCTGCTCACGCACTGAATCGGCTCTCGAATTGCCGCTTGCGCGAACTCTGTTAGGCTTCGCCACATGCACGCAGCAGCCGATGTTCTGAAGCGCGATATCTTCGCGCTCGGCTGCGTTGACTCCGTCGTGGCTTGCTCCGCGGCACGCGTGCACTGTTGTCGCTGACTCCTGCCCCGTGCGCGGCCTGGTGTGGAGTTTGTGAATCGCCCTGATTCTCATTGATCGCCTATCCGCAGTCACGGGACCGCAATCACAAGTCCCGCACCGGAAGGCCACCAACCGTATATGTCCATAGGGTTTAAGAGCGTGCCGCGCTGGCAACAGCTGGTGGCGACCGTGCTCCTCGTCGGAGTTGTGGCGGCGTGCCGCGGTGGTCCCAGCGACGTCGTGGGCGGCGCAGGACTCGGCAACGCGAAGTCCAGCATCACCCTGGTCGCCTATTCGGTCGCCGAACCCGGTTGGAGCAAGGTGATTCCGGCGTTCAACGCGTCCGAGGAAGGTAACGGCGTGCAGGTGATCAGTTCCTTCGGGGCCTCCGGTGACCAGTCACGCGGCGTCGGGGAGGGCAAGCCGGCGGACCTGGTGAATTTCTCGGTCGAGCCCGACATCACCCGGTTGATCAAGAGCGGCAAGGTCGCCAAAGACTGGAATACCGATGCCACCAAGGGCATTCCGTTCGGCTCGTTGGTCACCTTCGTGGTGCGCAAGGGCAATCCGAAGAACATCAAGGATTGGGACGACCTGTTGCGTCCCGGTGTCGAGGTCATCACCCCGAGTCCGCTGAGTTCGGGTTCGGCGAAGTGGAATCTGTTGGCGCCGTACGCAGTGAAAAGCGAAGGCGGCAGGAACAACCAAGCGGGCATCGACTTCATCAACCGACTGGTGAGGGAACACGTGAAATTGCGTCCAGGTTCGGGACGAGAAGCCACGGACGTTTTCGTCCAGGGCAGTGGTGACGTCCTGGTCAGTTATGAGAACGAGGCCATCGCCGCCGAGCGGGCCGGCAAGCCGGTCGAACACGTCACCCCGCCGCAGACGTTCAAGATCGAGAACCCGATCGCCGTGATCACAACCAGCACGCATCTGCCGGCAGCGGTCGCCTTCAAGAATTTCCAGTACACCGCGCAGGCACAGCAGCTGTGGGCGCAGGCCGGTTTCCGGCCGGTCGATCCATCCGTCGCCGCGGCGTTCCGCAATCAGTTCCCGCAGCCGGCGAAGTTGTGGACCATCGCCGACCTCGGCGGCTGGGCCACCGTGGACCCGAAACTGTTCGACAAGAGCGCCGGCAGCATCACCAAGATCTACACGCAGGCCACCGGATGACCGTGACCGTTACTCCTGACCCAGAGGCGATCCGTCCCGAGCTCGAGCAGCCCGGCACCGAAGCGCCGCAACCGGTGCAGCCTGGTGGCGGCCGGATTCGCACCACCTCACTGCGCGTCGGTGTAGCCACGCTGTGGCTGTCGGTGATCGTGCTGCTGCCGCTCGGGGCGATTGTGTGGCAGGCGGTTGGCGGTGGCTGGCAGGCATTCCGGATCGCGGTCACCTCGCACGCCGCGCTGGAATCGTTGCGGGTGACCCTGACGATCTCAATCGGGGTGACCTTGCTCAACACGGTGTTCGGCCTGCTCATCGCCTGGGTGTTGGTGCGGGACAACTTCTTCGGTAAGCGGCTCGTCGACGCTGTCATCGACTTGCCGTTCGCGTTACCGACGATCGTGGCCAGCTTGGTGATGCTTGCGCTCTACGGCAACCACAGCCCGGTGGGCCTGCAACTGCAGCACACCGAATGGGGCGTCGGGGTGGCGCTGGCGTTCGTCACGCTGCCCTTCGTGGTGCGCGCGGTTCAGCCGGTGTTGTTGGAGATCGACAGGGAGACCGAGGAGGCGGCAGCGTCGCTGGGCGCCAATGGCCCCAAGATCTTCACCTCCGTCGTGCTGCCGTCACTGCTGCCCGCGTTGTTGTCCGGTGCGGGCCTGGCCTTTTCCCGCGCCATCGGCGAGTTCGGATCGGTGGTGTTGATCGGCGGTGCGGTGCCCGGCAAGACCGAAGTGTCCTCGCAATGGATACGAACGCTGATCGAGAACGACGACCGCACCGGGGCGGCGGCGATATCGATTGTGTTGCTGTCGATTTCGTTCGTCGTGCTGTTGATCCTGCGGATCATCGGTGGCCGGGCAGCCAAGCGCGAGGAGATGTCCCGGTGAAGCCGTCACGCGCAATCCGCTACCTTCTTCGATACAGCGCGTTGGCATATGTCGCTGTGCTGCTGATCATCCCGGTGATCCTGATCCTTTGGCGCACGTTCGAGCCAGGGCTGGGTCAGTTCTACGACTGGATCAGCACCCCGGCCGCGGTGTCGGCGCTGAACCTGTCGCTGCTGGTGGTGGCCATCGTGGTGCCGCTGAATGTGGTGTTCGGGATTCCGACGGCATTAGTGTTGGCGCGCAACCGGTTCCGCGGTAAAGGCATCCTGCAGGCAATCATCGATCTGCCGTTCGCGGTCTCGCCCGTCATCGTTGGCGTGTCCCTGATCGTGCTCTGGGGCGCGAGCGGCGCACTGGGATTCGTCGAGCGTGATCTCGGCTTCAAGATCATCTTCGGCCTGCCGGGCATCGTGCTGGCCAGCATCTTCGTCACGCTGCCGTTCGTGGTGCGCGAGGTCGAGCCGGTGCTGCACGAGTTGGGCACCGATCAGGAACAGGCCGCGGCGACCCTCGGTTCTGGCTGGTGGCAGACATTTTGGCGGATCACCCTGCCCTCCATCCGGTGGGGTCTGACGTACGGCATCGTGTTGACCGTCGCGCGCACGCTCGGCGAGTACGGCGCGGTCATCATGGTGTCGTCCAACCTGCCGGGGCAGTCGCAGACGCTGACGTTATTGGTGTCGGACCGCTACAACCGGGGCGCGGAATACGGCGCGTACGCGCTGTCGACCCTGCTGATGGCGGTTGCCGTGCTCGTTCTGATCGTTCAAGTGGTGCTGGACGCACGTCGGGCACGTGCGAGCAAGTAGGCCGGACAAGGAGATTCGAGGATGACCGACACTGGGACCAACCAGGGCAACGCGATTGTGGTGCGGGATGCCTACAAGCACTACGGCGATTTCGTGGCGCTGGATCACGTGGACTTCGTGGTGCCCAACGGTTCGTTGACGGCGTTGCTGGGGCCGAGTGGCTCGGGCAAGTCGACGCTGCTGCGTACGATCGCGGGTCTGGACCAACCCGACTCCGGGACCGTCATCATCGAGGGTCGCGACGTCACGCGGGTGCCGCCGCAGCGCCGCGACATCGGATTCGTGTTCCAGCACTATGCCGCGTTCAAGCACCTGACCGTGCGCAACAACGTCGCCTACGGTTTGAAGATCCGTAAGCGGCCGAAGGCCGAAATCAAGGAGAAGGTCGACCACCTGCTGGAGGTGGTGGGCCTGAGCGGTTTCCAAAACCGCTATCCGAACCAGCTTTCCGGCGGTCAGCGCCAGCGCATGGCCCTGGCCCGCGCACTGGCGGTCGACCCGCAGGTGCTGCTGCTCGACGAGCCGTTCGGCGCGCTGGACGCCAAGGTGCGCGAGGATCTGCGGTCCTGGTTGCGGCGTCTGCACGACGAGGTCCACGTCACCACGGTGCTGGTCACCCACGACCAGGCCGAAGCGCTGGATGTGGCCGACCGGATCGCCGTGTTGAACAAGGGCCGCATCGAACAGGTCGGTTCGCCGACCGAGGTCTACGACACCCCAGCGAACTCGTTCGTGATGTCCTTCCTGGGCGCGGTGTCCGCGCTCAACGGTGCTCTGGTCCGCCCGCATGACATCCGGGTGGGCCGCAATCCCGAGATGGCGATTGCCGGCGGCGACGGTACAGCGGAATCGATCGGTGTGGTGAAGGCGTCGGTCGATCGGGTGGTGACGTTGGGATTCGAGGTCCGGGTCGAGCTGACCAGCGCGGTCAGCGGGGGTCCGTTCACCGCGCAGATCACCCGTGGCGACGCTGAGGCGCTGGCGCTCAAGGAAGGTGACACCGTCTACGTCCGCGCCACCCGGGTACCGCCGATCGCCGACGCCGTGTCCGACGACGAGGACGACAAGGAACTTACCTCGGCCTAGCGGTCCCGGTACGCCACCTGCGGATCGAACGGACTGTGGACAACTGCGACAGGCGCTGCGTCGTCACATGATTCGCATAAGCAGCCCAACTGCCACCACGACGAACACGACGACGAAGACGGCCAGTCCGATCAGGCTGGCCACGGCAACCGGGGTCAGCCTGCGCCCTGGGCGCTCCTGCTGCTCGGACAGACCGGATGTCTGCGCGGAGTCCGGCGGAGTGGATCCGGGCGGGACGCCCCCTCCGGGTTCGAGACCGGGTACTTGAGCGGGGTCCGGGTCCGGTGGTGTCGCGGTCATGGTCGCGAGTACCCCGTCGTGCTCAGGTCACACGGTTACGCGGCAATACGCTGCGCCACGACCTGATCGAAGCGATCCAGCACCGTGGCAGCAACCAGTCGATGCGCACCCAGCGGCGCCGCCATCTCGACGCCGGCATTGATTGCGAACCGCTCGACCCGATCCGGGATGCGTCCCGGCGCAAGGAACCAGGGCGCGATGATTACTCGTCGGGCACCCCGGTCGCGCAACCGCTCGAGCGCTGCATCCATCGGCGCCTCCGGGCGGGTGGCGAACGCGGTTGTCACTGCAGCCCAACGAGTTCCGATCGCCAGTCGAGGCGCGACCTCGCCGGTGCGAGCGTTGGCCACCGGGTTCGACGAGCCGATCGCCACCACCAGCACACCGGTGGTGTCGTCGAACCGGGACACCCGTCGCTGACCAATCCGATGACGCAGCACCGAGACCAGCCGCTCGTCTTCACCGAGCACTGCTGCCTGGCGCACCCTGTCCCCGACACCGGATGCGGCGATCTGGGCCGGGATATCCACCCGGGCGTGGTAGGCGTCGGCCAACAAGAACGGAGTGACCACCGCCTGGCCCGGACACTCGCGCAGGACGTCGGCCAGCCCCGGCGAATTGTGCTCGCAGAACGCAACCCGCACATCGAGGCCGGGACGAAGCAGCGTCACCCGGCGGGCGACCGCGCGCGCATTCGCCGCCGACCGCGGGTCCGCACTGCCGTGCGCCGCGAGAACCAGAGACGTCACGACGCGTGCAACCCGCATTCGGTCTTGGCCTGCCCCTGCCAACGTCCGCTGCGGGGATCCGCGCCCTCCAGCGGCTTGGCCGTGCACGGAGCGCAACCGATCGACGGATAACCCTCGTAGACAAGGGGATTGACCAACACGTCGTGCTCGTCGATGTACTCCTGCATATCCTGATCCGACCATGCCGCCAGCGGGTTGATCTTCACCAGCTTGAAAGCCTCGTCGAAGCTGATCAGCGGGGCGTTGGCGCGGGTGGGCGCCTCGACCCGCCGGATGCCGGTGACCCATGCGGAGTAACCGCGCAACGACTTGCCCAGCGGCGCCACCTTGCGCTGCCGGCAGCACTCGCCAGGATCGCGGGCGAACAAGTCCTTGCCGTACAGCCGGTCCTGCTCGGCCACCGAGTGCTCAGCGGTGACGTTGAGAACGCGGATGTCGTAGACGGACTCGACCGCGTCGCGGGTGCCGATCGTCTCCACGAAGTGGTAACCGGTGTCCAGGAACAGCACCGGCACGCCCGGCCGGATCTTGGCCGCCAGGTCAACCAGCACCGCGTCCTGCATGTTCGAAGCCACCACGTAGTTGCACGTCGCCCAGCCACGTGGGCCGTTGACGCCGCCGAAGTTCTCATCGGTCCACCGCAGCAGCTCGCTGGCGCTGGCGCCTTCGAGTTCGACCGCGCCGCGTGCCGCCACCTCCCGCAGCTCGCCTTCGGTCAGCTTGGTGGCTTCGCTCATCGCAGGTCGTCCTCCTCGGCCCGAATGGCCCACTGGGCAAAGCGTTCACCGTCGTTGCGGTGCTTGAGGAAGTTGCGCGTCACCCGGTCGATGTAGTCGCCCAGCTCGTCGCTGGTGACCTTGTGCTGACGCAGTTTCCGGCCGAATCCGCTGTCCAGACCGAGGCTGCCACCCAGATGCACCTGGAAGCCCTCGACCGGGTTACCGTCGCCGTCGTCGACCATCTGGCCCTTGAAGCCGATGTCTGCGACCTGAATCCGCGCGCACGAGTTGGGGCAACCGTTGATGTTGACGGTGATCGGCACGTCCAGCTCAGCGTTGATGCCTTCCAGGCGAGCTTCCAGCTCCGGCGCCAAAGTCTGTGCCCTGACCCGGGTTTCGGCGAACGACAGCTTGCAGTACTCGATCCCGGTGCACGCCATCAGGTTTCGGCGCCAATGCGACGGACGCGTGTGCAGATCGAGCTCTTCCAATCCGGCGATCGTCTCGTCGACCTTGTCGTCGGGGATATCCAGAATCACCAGCTTCTGGTAGGGGGTGAACCGAATCCGGTTCGAACCGGCCCGCTCGGCCAAATCTGCCACCGCCGAAAGGATGGTGCCCGACACCCGCCCGGCGATCGGAGAGGCGCCGATGGCGTTCAGCCCGTTCTTGAGTCGCTGCACGCCGACGTGGTCGATCGGATGCGCGACCGGTTGCGGCGCAGGTCCGTCGAGCAACGGACGCTTGAGGTACTCGGTCTCGAGGACTTCGCGGAATTTTTCTACGCCCCAGTCCTTGACCAGGAACTTCAGCCGCGCCTTGGCGCGCAGTCGCCGGTAGCCGTAGTCGCGGAACAACGACGTCACCGCCTCCCAGACCTCGGGCACCTCTGCCAGCGGGACCCACACGCCGAGACGTTGGGCCAACATCGGGTTGGTGGACAGTCCGCCACCGACCCACAGGTCCAGCCCGGGTCCGTGCTCGGGATGGTTGACGCCGATGAACGAGATGTCGTTGACCTCGTGCACCACATCCTGCAGGCCAGAGATTGCGGTCTTGTACTTGCGGGGCAGGTCGGCGTATTCGGGCTTGCCGATGTAGCGCTTGACGATCTCCTCGACGGCCCAGGTGGGGTCCAGTACCTCGTCGAGCGACTCACCGGCCAGCGGCGAGCCCAGCACCACACGCGGGCAGTCGCCGCACGCCTCCGTCGTCCGCAACCCGACCTCGTCCAGTCGCCGCCAGATTTCCGGGACGTTCTCCACCTCGATCCAGTGGTACTGGATGTTCTGCCGGTCGGAGATGTCGGCGGTGTCACGGGCGAATTCGGTCGAAATCTGGCCCAGCGTGCGCAGCGCGGTCGTCGACAGCGCGCCGCCGTCGCACCGCACCCGCATCATGAAGTAGCGGGCCTCCAGCAGATCGGCGTTGTCGTCGCCGGTGAACGATCCGTCGTAGCCCTGCTCACGCTGGGTGTAGAGGCCCCACCAGCGGAACCGGCCGCGCAGGTCGCTCTTGTCGATGCTGTCGAAGCCGCCCCGGGCGTAGATCGTCTCGATGCGCTCCCGCACATCCAGCGGGGCGCCGGCGTGCTTCATCTCTTCGTTGGGATTGAGCGGCTCGCGATTACCCAGCGCCCACTGGCCCTCGTTGCGAGGTGCCTTGGCGGGACGTGCTGCGGTCATGCGGGGAATCTCCTTCGCGAACATGCCGACTTCGAACACGCGCAGCTCACCGTTGATTCCGGCGGCGCAGATCCGGCAGCCAGCAGGTGGTACGGGTGGGCTGGGTCTACGACATCAAGGCAGACAGCAACAGCTGCAAACGCGCTTGAGGTCGATATGCCGCCGCGCCACCAGCACTACACGCTGAAGCGAATTGGCGGCGGACACGGGTGCCATTCTGCCATGAATCGTCGGCCACCATGTCACCAGGTCAAATTTGATTTCACGGTGATTAAAAGTGCGTCCAAATCTGGGTGATCGGGTGAACAAAACCGGGAATGCGCTGGGAAAACTCCTCGAGCACGGCCGTCGTGTCAAGATTTGGCATGCCTTCTCGCACGGCGCCGGTGGATCTGCCGGTCATGCAGCCGATTCCAGGTCGGCCGTTCGGCCTCTACGTGCACGTGCCGTTCTGCATAACGCGTTGCGGCTATTGCGACTTCAACACCTACACCCCGGCCGAGTTGGGCGGTGTCAACCCCGACGCCTGGCTGACCGCGCTGGGAACCGAACTCGAGCTGGCGGCCGCGCGGTTGGCCGACCCCACGGTCAGCACCGTGTTCGTCGGCGGCGGGACGCCCTCGCTGTTGGGCGGTGCGCGGCTGACGACCCTGCTGGACCGGGTGCGTGAGCACTTCACGCTGGCACCCGACGCCGAGATCACCACCGAGGCCAACCCGGAGTCGACCTGGCCGGAATTCTTCGAAGAGGTACGGGCGGCCGGCTACACCCGGGTGTCGCTGGGCATGCAGTCGGTGGTCCCGCAGGTGCTGGGCGTGCTTGACCGGGTGCACACGCCCAATCGGTCGGCGGCGGCTGCCCGTGAGGCGCTGGAGCTGGGCTTTGAGCACGTCAGTCTGGACCTGATCTACGGCACCCCGGGGGAGACCGACGACGACCTGCTGCGTTCGGTGGACACCGCGATCGAGACCGGCGTCGACCATGTGTCCGCGTACGCGCTGGTGGTCGAGGAGGGCACCGCGATGGCACGCCGGGTCCGCAACGGCGAGCTGGCCGCGCCGGACAACGACGTGCTGGCGCACCGCTACGAACTCGTCGACGAACGCCTTTCGGCGGCCGGGCTGCGCTGGTACGAGGTGTCCAACTGGTCGCGGCCCGACGGCGAATGCCGGCACAATCTGGGCTACTGGAACGGCGGCCAGTGGTGGGGTGCGGGACCCGGCGCGCACGGGTTCGTGGGCGCGACCCGGTGGTGGAACGTCAAGCACCCCAACGCTTATGCGGAGCGACTTGCCGATCGGGCGTTGCCGGTCGCGGGTTTCGAGGAGCTGAGCGCTGACGCGCTGCACACCGAAGAGGTGATGCTGCAGATCCGGTTGCGGCAGGGCCTGCCGCTGGCCATCCTGGATGCCGCCGAACGCGAGCGCGCCGAGACGGCGGTGGCCGACGGGTTGTTGATTCCCGACGGCGATCGGCTCGTTCTGTCCGACCGCGGGCGGCTGCTGGCCGACGGCGTCGTTCGAACCTTGTTGGGCTGAAACCGAACGGTGGCCGGTTGGGCCGCTCGCTGACCCCTGCGCATGCCGGGACCGGCGTGGCCCGCTGGGATCCCCGCAAATCGGGCGCGAGAAATAAGGGCGACGCGCCCTCAGTGCATAGGTTAGGCTACATTTACTTCTGTGATGGAGGCCAGCGTCGACACGAGTTCTGCCAGCACCACGTCACTGGCCATCCCCATGCCTGCCGACATCGACCCCGCCGACCTCGCGGCCGAGTTGGCCACCGAACTCACCGAGCCGGTCGGCGAGGAGTACCTCGTCTACGAGCATGACGGGCAGTGGGTGCTGGCAGCGGGTGTCCAAGCGATGGTGGAGCTGGACAGCGACGAGATAAGGGTCATCCGCGACGGTGTGACGCAGCGGCAGCAATGGACCGGCCGACCGGGTCCGGTATTAGGCGAAACCGTCGACCGGCTGCTGCTGGAGACCGACCAGCTGTTCGGTTGGGTGACGTTCGAATTCGGTGTCTACCGCTTCGGGCTCCAGCAGCGGCTGGCCCCGCACACGCCGCTGGCCCGGGTCTTCTGGCCCCGCACTCGTATCGTCCTGACGCGGAGCGAGATTCGACTGTACGGCGCCGGGGCTCAGGAGCATGCGGTGGTGCACCGTTTGCTTCGCGAGGGTTTACGCGACGTGCCGCCGGCGCGGGCGGTGGATCTGTCCGTGGACCCCTCCGACTACCGCGAGCGGGTGGCCAAGGCCGTCGGCGAGATCACCGCGGGCAGCTACGACAAAGTGATCCTGTCCCGTTGCCTCGAGGTGCCATTCGCGCTCGACTTTCCCGAGACTTATCGACTCGGACGTCGCCACAACACGCCAGTGCGGTCGTTCCTGTTGCGGCTCGGCGGTGCTCGTGCGCTGGGCTACAGCCCCGAACTCGTGACGGCCGTGCAACCAGACGGGGTGGTGGTCACCGAACCGTTGGCCGGCACCCGCGCGCTGGGCCGTGGTCCCGTGAACGACCGCCAGGCTCGTGACGACCTGGAGTCGAACTCCAAAGAGATTGTCGAGCATGCAATTTCGGTCCGGACCTCACTGCAGGAGGTGAGCGAGATCGCCGCACCGGGAACAGCGGCCGTCGTCGACTTCATGGCGGTGCGCGAGCGGGGCAGTGTGCAGCACCTCGGATCGACCGTGACCGGGCGACTGGACCCGGCCAGTGACCGGATGGATGCGCTGGAAGCGCTCTTCCCGGCGGTCACCGCATCGGGAATCCCCAAAGCGGGCGGTGTGGAAGCCATCCTGCGTCTCGACGAAGGTCCGCGTGGACTGTATTCCGGTGCCGTGGTGATGTTCTCGGCCGATGGCGGGCTCGACGCGGCGCTGACGCTGCGGGCGGCCTACGAGCGCGACGGCCGCACCTGGCTGCGGGCCGGCGCGGGCATCATCGAGGCGTCCGACCCCGAACGGGAGTTCGAGGAGACCTGCGAGAAGCTGTCCACCCTGACCCCGTATCTGGTGGAGCGGCGCTGACGCCTCCCTGTCCTGGCTGACGCGTAGTCCTGGTTGCCCAGACCCGGTGACCACCGTTTGTCCAGCGCGGGACTTTGGTCCCTAGTCGACCCAGGTGTCGACCCGCAAGGCTTATTCAGCAGTGGCAGTTGATGTCGCTGCTCTTGAATAACAAAGAAAGCGGGGTCGCTGCGCATGGGTGCACCCGAGCCGCTGCTGACGCGACAGCGTCACGTTTGTCCCCCGGGGTGGGTGTGGTCGCCGGAGATCTCCGGTCCGCCGGGTGCGCTGATCGTGAATCCCCGTGCGGCGCCGGTTCTTTCCGGGGACGCCGCGGTACGCCGCGCGTGCGGGCACGGCTTGCGGCACCTGTTCTGCACCGACGCCGCCACTGGATAGGCCGGTTGGCCGATAGCACCTCGCCACTTCGACCGATAACTGGGAGACAACTGTGTCCAAGGAAATGACCAACCTACAGCTACTCGAAGAACTGCAGCCGACGGTGGAGCAACTGCTCAATCGCCACCTGTCGAGGTTCAAGGAGTGGAGCCCGCACGACTACATTCCGTGGTCGGACGGCAAGAACTTCTACACCTTGGACGGCCAGGACTGGGAGCCGGAGCAGAGCCGGCTGTCCGACGTCGCCCAAGTGGCGATGGTGCAGAACCTGCTGACAGAGGACAACTTACCGTCCTACCACCGCGAGATTGCGATGAACTTCAGCATGGACGGCCCGTGGGGACAGTGGGTCAACAGGTGGACCGCCGAGGAGAACCGGCACAGCACCGCACTGCGTGATTACCTGGTGGTGACTCGCGCCGTCGATCCGGTCGAGCTCGAGAAGCTACGCATGGAGCAAATGACCCGAGGCTTCAGCCCAGGCCAGAACCAGCAGGGCGACATGTTTGCCGAGAGCGTGTTCGACTCGGTCATGTATGTGTCGTTCCAGGAGTTGGCCACTCGCGTTTCGCATCGCAACACCGGCAAGGCCTGCAACGAGAGCATCGCCGACCAACTGCTTGCCAGGGTTTCGGCCGACGAGAACCTGCACATGATCTTCTACCGCGACGTGAGCGCGGCGGGGCTGGACATCGCGCCGAATCAGGCGATGAAATCGGTGCATCGGATCCTGCGCAACTTCAAGATGCCGGGCTTCACGGTGCCGGAGTTTCGGCGCAAGGCGGTGATTATCGCCGTCGGCGGCGTCTACGACCCCCGCATCCATCTCGACGAGGTCGTCATGCCGGTGCTGCGCAAGTGGCGGATCTTCGAACGCGAGGACTTCACCGGCGAGGCGGCGTGGATGCGCGACGACCTCGCTCTGCTGATCAAAGAACTGCAGGAAGCGTCGGAGAGATTCGAGGAGTCCAAGCAGCGCTATCTGGAGCGGGAAGCACGCAAAGCCGAGCGGATCACCGCCAGCCGAGTGCTTAGAACCCAAGGGACACTGACACTTAGCGGGCGCTGACGATCGTCACTGGGGCAGCGCGGATCCGGCCGCATTCTCCAGGTATTCCGACAGCAACCGGCCAGCCAGTGTTTCGATGGTCGACTCGATCGACGAGGCCAGGGTGGCGGTGACGGTCGCGACAGCCTGGGTGCGAAACCGCACCAGCATGGTGATCAACTCGGCGATCTCGGCGTCCGCGGGCAGCGCCTCGCCCGGCTTGATCCGGTTGCCGACGTGTTCGAACCCGGCCTGCACCAGCAGGTCACTGATCTCATCGATCTTGGGCAGGATCTGCTCGTGCAGGTCGATGAGTTTGTCCGCGCTCACTCCGTAGCCGCGTACCTCGTTGAACGCCTCGATGAGTTTGGGTCGCAGCAGCGTGGCTTGGTCCCCCTCCACGCGAATGACGTGCAAGCCCACCATGCGGTCGAAAGCGCTTGCGTCACCGACAAGTTGACGGGCCTCGTCCAGCGGCATCGTCTGCGGTTTCTCGGTGGTCCAGGTACCCATCATCGCCGTTTCCAGCCCGAGCACGTCGCCGAGGTTCTTGCCCTCCTCCCACGCGGACAGCATTTCCCGCACGTGGGCCAGGGTGTACCCGCGGTCGAGCATCGAGGTTATGAGCCGCAGCCGGGTCAGGTGCGTGTCGTTGAACAGCGCGATCCGGCCCACCCGCATCGGCGGCGGCAGCAGGCCACGGTCGCGGTACACCCGGATGTTGCGCGTCGTGGTGCCGGCCAACCGCGCGAGTTCCTCGATCCGGTACTCACCCGAGGAGTCGTCGTGAGGGTGGTGCACCGCGGCGTCGAAGAGTTGGGTCACCGCCGCCTCGACGAACTCGCGGGACTGACGCCGAACACGGTTGGGCGCGCGTCGCACGTTGTGCAACACGCTGGCGATCGTGCCGGGTTCGGGCCGTCCCGGACGTTCGGCGCCCAAAGCGCTACGCCCTAGGCCGGTGCGCTGACGCGGTTCCGAACGTCGCAGGCAACCGCGTCATAGTGCTCGTATCTGAAGTCACGCATCTGACGAAGATACTGCGTTGCGGTTCCCGGGTACATGGAGGCGTTGAAGCCGTCCCTGGTCAGATACCAACTGCGGCAACCCGACATCCAGGTGGTCCTGGTCAGCCGGCGTTGCAGCTGCTCGTTGTGTTGCCGTTGCACGTCCTCGCGCACGTCCAGATAGCGCAGGTCGTCGTTGAGGATGGTGGTGATGCCGCGCACCACGTAGTCGAGCTGGCCTTCGATGTAGACCAGCAGCGAATTGTGTCCGGGGCCGGAGTTGGGGCCGGTCATGAAGAACAGATTCGGATAGCCGTGCGCGTTGATGCTCTTGTAGGCCTGGCCGCCGCCGGCCCAATCGTCGGCCAGCGATCGGCCGCCGAGGCCGGTCACCTGGAACGGCGGCCCGGTCAGGTGAACGTCGTACCCGGTGGCGAAGACGATGCAATCCAGATGGTGTTCGATGCCGTCGCTGGTGCGGATACCGACCGGGCTCAACGTCGCGATCGGCCAGTCGATGAGTTTGCAGTTGTCGCGTTGCAGCGCGGGATAGTAGTCGCTGGAGACCAGCATCCGCTTGCAACCCGGCGCGAAGTCCGGGGTCAGCTGCCGGCGCAGCCACGGATCCTTGACCGTGGCACGGATATGGGCCTGGCCGAGCCGGGCCACCAGCGAGGTCAGCGGCGTGTTCCACACCATCGCGGTGGCGGTGGCCTCGTGCCCCCAGAACAACACCTGACGCGCGAGTTGTTGAGTGGCAGGGACTTTCGCGAACAGTGCCTGCACCGCCGGTGGGGTCGCGACGTCGAGCCGGGGCAGCACCCAGCCCGGGGTGCGCTGGAACACCTTGACGAACCCGGCCTGCTTGACCAGTTCGGGAATGATCTGAATCGCGCTGGCCCCGGTGCCGATGACGGCCACCCGCTTGCCGGCGAAGTCGTAGTCCGAATCCCAGCGGGCGCTGTGGATCTTGTGCCCTTCGAAGCTGTCCAGGCCGCGGATGTCCGGAAGGCTGGCGTCGGACAACGGACCGGACGCCAGCACCACGGTGCGGGCGCGAAAGCGCTTGCGGTTCTTGGTTTTCGCGGTCCATACGCCGGCGTCCTCGTCGAACGTCAGGCCGCTGACCTCGTGGCCGAACCGGACGTGCCTGCGGATGTCGAACCGGGTGGCCATCTCCTCGATGTGCCGGTAGATCTCCGGGGCGGGGGAGTATGTCCGCGACCATTTCGGGTTCTTGACGAACGAATACGAGTACAGCAGCGACGGCACGTCGCAGCTGGCCCCCGGATACTTGGTGTCGCGCCAGGTGCCGCCCACCCGGTCTGAGCGTTCCAGGATGACGACATCGTCGACACCGGCTTCGGCCAGTCGGATTGCCGCGCCGAGACCGCTGAACCCGGCCCCGATAATGAGGGTCTGATAGACGTGGTCTGCCATGGTCAGGCCGCCGGCTCGTGGGTGAGTTCCCTGGACCAGCTGGGCATCGGCCGCAGCAGCGGTTTGGGGTAGAAGTCCGACAGCCACACCATGGAATTGGCCAACAGTTGGTAGGGATGGCGCGGGTTGACCACCCAACCGGCGTGGCGCTTGAGCAACTTGTAGGTAGGCACCCGATGGGTGTGTTCGCCGCGCTCGCCGAGTTGTTTGAAACGCTTGACCGCGTTGAAAAGCCGCTCCGGCTCCATCCCCATCCCGGCCATCTCGTTGCGCACCCGGTTGAGCAGCGGCACGTACATCAGGACGCCGAGGATCAGGCCGGGCGACGCGAAGCGACCGACGGCTTCGATGACCAGGCGGCGCGTGGCGGCATGTCCGATCATGTCCAGCACCGCGAAATCGACTGCGATGTGGCGTGATTCGTCATTGTTGATCTTCTCGAACACCTGGTGGCAGACGGGGTCCTCCACCGTGTCCAGCAGGAACTTGAGCAGCGCGCCGTCCAGTGCGACCTCGAGCATCGGGATCACGGTGCCCAGCACCGACAGCGGCATGTCGTCGGAGTAGGTGTCCAACCACTCGATCGCCAGCCGGATGTTGACGTTGGGGGTGGGAACTTCGCCGTCTTCGAGCATGCCCCAGCGCTTCATCAGCGCCAGTTCGGCGTTGGCATGACGCTGCTCCTCGGCGTGGAAATAGCGGTAGATCTCGGCGATCGTCGGGTCGGGTGCCTTCTTGGCCAGCGCCGCGAAGCCACGGGCGCCGATGTTCTCGATCCAGCACAGGTCGGCCATGAACGACTTGAGCTTCGGGCGGAACTCCGGCCGGATGGTCTCGGCGCCCGGTGCGTCCCAGTCGATGTCGGCAAGCGCCCACTGCCGATCCTTGATCTTGGCGAGCATGTTTTCCATATTGACGGCCATCAGAGCCTCCCTTTCATATGGACGGGTGATTCAGATACTGGCAACCCGTGAGATCAGACCAACCGCGCGCGTATATGCGCCCGGCGCCAAACGTTTGATGTTCCAACCGATCTTGGCCTCCAGCTGCGGCATGCAGTAGAGGTCGCCGCGGTCGTGGGCGTCCAGACAGATCCGCGCCACCTTCTCCGCGGTGTATCCGGTCCAGCTCATCAGCTTGGCGGCGAACTCGCTGGTCTCGTCGTTGATGCGTCCGGAACCGACGATGTTGGTCTTGACGAATGTCGGGCACAGCACGGTGACTTTGACTGCGGTGCCGGACAATTCGGCCGCCAGTGTTTCCGACAGGGATAGTACGCCGGCCTTGCTGACGTTGTAGGCGGCCATGCCGGGAGCGGCGCCGAACGCCGCCGCCGACGCGACGTTGATGATGCCGCGAGGCGCTCGGGACGGATCTGCCTCGCGCAGGATCGGGGTGAACACCTGGCAGCCGTGTATCGGCCCCCACAGGTTGATACCGAGTACCCATGTCCAATCTTCCAGCGGCACTTCGCCGATGAGCGTGCCACCCGCACCGACGCCGGCGTTGTTGATCACCAGGGTGGGTGGTGCCCCGAACCAGGCTTGAGCCTCCTGCGCCAGGGCGGCTACCTCGTCGTAGTTCGACACGTCGCAGCGCACCGCCACCGCCTTGGCGCCCAGCTCGGTGAGCGCGTCCACCGTGCGTTGGGCGGCCGCTTCGTCGATGTCGCTGCATACCACCGCGCCGCCACGGCGGGCGAGTTCGACCGCGAAGGCGGCGCCGATGCCGCTGCCGGCGCCGGTCACCACCGCCAGAGCGTCGTGGCTGGCGGACTTCTTGTTCAGCAATTTGTCCAACGGACCGAACATCAAACCGCCTCCGTCGCAGTGATCGTGCGCAGTGAGTCCGCGATGAACCGGCTGACGTGGGCCATCGCTTTGGGAGCTTCGGGGGACATGCGGGGCAGCGCCTGGAAGACGTGCATCTGGTCGGGCCAGATCTGCAGTTCGCAGCTGCCACCGGCGGCCCGGATGTCGGCGGCCAGCTGCCGCGCATCGCCTTCTAACATCTCGGCGCCGCCCGCCTGGATCAGAGTCGGGGGCAGCGACGGTCCGTTGACGACGTCGAGCCGCAAGCGCTCGTGGCCGGGATCTACCCCGGTGTGATACAGCGCCACCAGCTTTGCCGCGGCGGCCGCCCGGATGGCCGGATCCGGGCGCTGCAGTTCACGCGCGAGACACAGCTCGAAGGTGAGGTCGATCAGCGGGGAGAACAACACCATGGCGGCGGGCGGGTCAGCAGCAACTCCAGTCTGCAGCAGTAGGTCCACCGAAAGGTGCCCGCCCGCCGAATCCCCGGCGACCACAATGCGTTCCGGGTCGAAACGCTCTTGCAGATAGTCCCAGCCGGTCCGGACGTCGTCGGCGGCGGTGGGGAAGCGGTGGCGCGGTGCCAGCCGGTAGTCGACGCAGAACACCGGCAGCCCGGTCAGTGACGAAAGCCAAGACGTCAGCCTGCGGTGGGTCCGGGGTGAACACATCGCGTAGCCGCTGCCGTGTACGTAGTAGATCGCATCGGTGCAGACGCGCGCAGTGTTGGCGCCGTATACCCATTCACCCTTGAGCCTGCGCCCATCGGGCAGCACGGTATCCACGTATTCGACGTGGGTGCCGGCCAGCGATGGACCGAGGGCGTTCATCAGCCCGGCGATGATCTGCCGCGACGCCCAGATGCCCCAGGCGCGTTCGGGTGGCAGCAGCGCAGTGACAGGCCGCAGCATCAGGGTGCTGAAAGCGATGGCACTGCGCGAGCGCAGTGAGCCGCGCGCCGGAACGTCGTCGTCCATGCAACGGAGTCAACAACAAATGGTGACATTCGTCAATGGCAGGTTTTGTCGAGCCGTTCAGCCCGGCTGTGCCCCGCCGAGGGAAGCGATGATCGCCTTCTTGTCGATCTTGCCGATCGGGGTGGTGGGCAGTGACGGCAACGCGACCAACTGGTCGAGTCGGACATGGGCCGCCACGCCGCGCTGGTCCAGATAGCCGTTCAACTCCGCGATGGTTGCCGGTGCGCCAGCGAAAACCACTGCGGCGCAGATCTTTTCACCGACGCTGGGGTCTGGTAGCGGCACCGCCGCGACCGACCAGATCGACGGGTGGTGCAACAGGTGCTCCTCGAGATCCTGAGCGGAAATGGTCTCGCCGGCCCGGCAGATGACGTCCTTCACGCGCCCGGTGACCACCAGGTTGCCGTCGTCGCGCAATCGGACCAAATCGCCGCTGCGGTAGAAGCCGTCGGGATCAAAGCAGCGCTCGTTGTCCCGCGCGGCACGGAAGTAACCGTTCAGCGTGTAGGGCCCGCGCGCCAGCAGCTCGCCCTCCCGGCCCGGCGCCACGGGCGCCCCGTCTGCATCGACGATGCGCAGTTCGTCGCCCGGACTCAGTGGCCGCCCCTGGGTGTGCTCGAGCACCTCCGGCGGATCGTCCAACCGGGTGAAGTTCAGCAACCCCTCGGCCATCCCGAACACCTGCTGCAGACCCGGTGTCAGCGCCGCACGCACCTGCGCGGCGTCCTCGGCTTCGAGCTTGGAGCCACCGACTTGCAACAGCCGCAACGATTTCGGGGTCACCGGCTCCCAATCACAGGCCTGCGCCCACAATTTGGCCAATGCCGGCACCAGGGCGGTGACGGTGACATGGTGCCGCTCGATCGTGTCGAACGCCGCTTCGGGACTGGCGTCGGCGCCGAAAACCGTTGTGGCGCCGACACTCACGGCACCCAGAAGGCCGGGACAGGCCAACGGGAAGTTGTGTGCCGCCGGGAGTATCGCGAGATAGACGTCGTCGTCGGACAGGTGGCAGAGTTCGGCGCTCGCGGTCGCGTTGTAGACGTAATCGTTGTGAGTGCGGGGGATCAGTTTCGGCGTGCCGGTGGTGCCGCCGGAGACCAGCAGCAACGCCGGCGCCGCGGTATCGACCGTGATCTCCGGTACGGGGCCGTCGGGCAGCTCCGTCCAGGACAGGAACGGGCCGGGATCGCCGTCCACGACGACGTGACGGAGCCCGGCGTGCGCCGCGACGAGTTGTTCGGCCATCGGGCGGTAGTCGAAGCCCCCCGCCGTCGCGGCGACGATCAGTCCGACCGCTCCGCTGACTTCGGCGAAGTGGCCCAGTTCGGCCAACCGGTGCCCCGGCAGGCACATCACCGGGACGGCGCCGGCGCGCAACAGGCCGAAGAACGCCACCGCGAACCGGCACGAGTTGGGCAACGCGAGCAGCATCCGGTCGCCGGGCCCGATCCCGAGCGCGGCCAGTCCCGCGGCGGCGCGGTCGGCAAATCGATCCAGCTCAGCGTAGGTATGGCGACCGTTCGCGTCGACGACGGCGACGTGGTCGGGCCACGTCGTCGCGGACTGCCGAAGCAGCCCGTCCACCGTACGGTCCGTCCAGTAGCCGGCGCCCCGATACGCACTGGCCCGGTCTCCGGGAAAAGGGGTGAATCCGTCCACGGTGGTTGTTTCGGACGGGTGTGACGAACGGACAGGCACTCGGCAGCTCCCTCGGGGTGAGCGTGTCAGTCCTTCGAATATAGGGTAGCGTACACAAAAGTTAGGACAGCCTGAGCTAAGACGGGGGTGGGTCGTGGGCGGCGCGTCTTTCGCCGGTAAACCGGCGGACCGGCATCAGCCCCCGACTCCGTGGTGCGGCGACGGTGCCCGATGAGCGCAACGCTGGCGATCGTCGGAGCTGGCGCCAAGGCGGTAGCGGTGGCGGCCAAAGCCGCGGTGCTGCGCGAAATGGGCGTAGACACACCGGAAGTCGTCGCCGTCGAACGCACTGAGGTCGCCGCTAACTGGCTGCCCGGCGGGGGTTGGACGGACGGGCGGCAACGGTTGGGCACCAGTCCGGAGAAGGACGTCGGGTTCCCGTACCGGTCTGCTCTGGTGCAGGGCCGCGATTCGGAAATCGACGAGCAGATGATGCGATTCAGTTGGCAGTCGTATCTGGTCGCCACCGACCAATTCGTGGGCTGGATCGACCGCGGCCGCCCGGCGCCGGCGCACGACACCTGGGCCCGTTACCTGCGCTGGGTTGCCGAGGTGGCGGGTCTAAAAGTCGTTCAGGGTGAGGTGCGCAGGATCGCGATCAAGGATTCCCGATGGGTGGTCGACACGCCCGATGCCACGGTGTCGGCCGATTCGTTGATGATGACCGGGCCCGGTCAGCCGGAGCGGTCCATCCTGTCCGGCGACCCGCGGGTCTTGTCGATCGCGCAGTTCTGGGCCCGGGCCGGGCAGCACGACCGCATCGTCGCCGACAGCGTCGCGGTCATCGGTGGCGGCGAGACCGCCGCCTCGATCCTCAATGAGCTTTTCCACCACCGTGTTTCGGCGATCACGGCGATCTCCCCGCAGGCCACCCTGTTTACCCGCGGCGAGGGTTTCTTCGAGAATTCGCTGTTCTCCGATCCCGCGGGCTGGTGCAGCCTGAGTCTGGCCGAGCGTCGCAACTGCATTGCCCGAACCGACCGCGGCGTATTCTCCGCGCGGGTCCAGGAGTCGCTGCTCGCCGATGAACGGATCAGGCATTTGCGTGGCCGCGTCGCCCGGGCAGTCGACCGCGACGATCGGATCTGGATCACGCTGTCTACCGATCGCGGCGGCGAACAGCAGGAAACCTTGCACAGTTTCGAATTGGTGATCGACGGATCTGGCGCCGACGCACTATGGTTTCTGCCGCTGTTGGACCAGAGCGCCGTCGAGCTGCTCGAGCTGAGCTTGCCTGGTCCGCTGACCGGCGACCGCATCGAGGAGTCGATCGAAGATGATCTCTCCGTCGCCGGGATCACTCCGAAACTGTTCCTGCCCAATCTGTCCGGCCTGAACGTCGGGCCGGGATTCCCCAACTTGAGCTGCCTCGGGCTCCTTTCGGACCGGATCCTGGGCGCTGACCTGCGCGCCACCGGGGCGCAACCCGATCTGCAGCATGGAAGAAGTGATGAATACCAATCCGTTTGACGACGACAACGGCACCTTCTACGTGCTGGTCAACGACGAGGATCAGCACAGCCTCTGGCCTGCGTTCACCGCGCTGCCGGCCGGGTGGCGGGTGGTGTTCGGCGAGGATAGTCGGACGAATTGTCTTGCCTACGTGGAACAGAATTGGACGGATATGCGGCCCAGGAGCCTGCGCGAGGCGATGGCCGCGAAGTAACTGCAGACCGGATGCCGGAAAAGGTCAGGCGTCCAGCTTGGCCAGCAGGTCGGCGATGGACGCTCCGCCGAGCAGATCCGATACCGCCACGTCGTGGTCGAACTCGAGCTTGACGCGACGCCGTAATTCGAGTGCCTGCAACGAATCCAGGCCGATCGCAACCATCGGGATAGTGGTGTCGATCTTGTCGGCGTCGTCAGCCCCGATGGCAACCGCAAGCAGGTCGACCAAGCGTTGTGACAACGCGGTTGTCTCCGTGCGCGGTTGGGGATCGGGGGCGGGGGCGGTGATCTGGGCGTCGCTCAATTGCGATAGGAGTGCGCGCTGACCACACGTGTCCAGCACCGAGCGGGCTCGATCGAGGTCGAATGCTGCCACGATGGCGTTCTGGCCAAGTGGAGCCATTCCCAGCGCCAGGCCAGCGTCGCTCGACATCGGCAACAGCCCGGTGAAGGCCAGCTTCGATAGGCCGGGGTCGTCGGGGTTCGCTTCGACCTGCCACTGACCCCATTGCACCGACGCGCAGTCCACGCCTTCGGCGCGGAGTCGGTGCGCCATCGCGTCGAGCATGCGGTTCGAGGCTGCGTAGACGATCAGGCCGCGGCCGCCCACTGTCGCGGCGACCGATGAGCACAACAAGACCCGGCAGCTACCGGTGCGGGGAATTGCGTCCAGTACTCGCGAGATGCCGAGGACTTTGGCCCGCAGGGCAACGTCGGCCTGCGCTGTGGTGATCTGGGCCAGTTCCATACCCGTGTACTGCACCGCAGCATGAATGATCAAATCCGCTGGGGTGTCACGGTTCTGCTCGGCCAGCTGCGCGACCGCAGTGTGATCGCCGACGTCGCACCGACTGACCTCGATGTGTGTGCTGGTCGCAGCACGGATGTGGCGCAGCCGGTTGGCGACGGCGGCGGTCTCTCCCGACCGGTTGACCAGGGTGATTCGCCGCACGCCACCGCGGGCGAAGTGTGCACAGAACTCCAGCCCGAGATTTCCCGTGCCGCCGATGATGAGCACATGCTCGGGGATGGCCGAACCCGCAGTGGCAGCAGTGATTTCGACGGCCCGCTTCGCATACAGGCTGCCGCCGCGAAGCGCGAGCGCCGATTCTCCCGCGGTGTGCAGCGCCGAGACCACAGTGGCCGCGGCTTCCAGTGGCGTGAATCCGACGGGTAGATCGAGATTGCGGAAGTTCACGCCCGGATGCTCCGAGCCGACGCAGCGGAAACCCGAGATCAGCGCCGCGTGCACCAGATCCGGAGGGGTATCGTCGGCGACCACCGCTTCACCCCCGACCGTCACCAGCCAGTAGTCGGAGATCCCGTCGACCCCACGCCACCACGACCGGTCCGCGAAGAAGCCGGCGACGGCCGCCGCCGCGGCCGAGTCGTCCGACCGCGCGGACCGCGGCATCAGAACGACATAAGTGTCGAATGCCGGCCCTTCGTAGCTGTTTTCGCCATCGATGATCCTAGCCGCGCCGCCGATGTTGGAGGCTGCGGCGCTGAGCGCGTCGGCCAGCTCGCCACAGTCCCCGGTGTGGTCGATGATGCCGATGGACCGGGGCGGCAGCAGCGAGCGCTGCGACAAGCGGATCCACTGCTCGGCGAGCAGACGTGGCGGTGCAGTAGATGTCGGGGCCGTCGGGACCACCGTTGTGGCCGTGGCGGATTGGGCCGGGCCGCCCGCGTAGGGCACCCATAGCTTGGTCTCGTCCAACACGGTGTTCGGAAAATCGAGGAGCGGCAGCGGGGTGGGGCCGTCGCATTCGGTGCGCAGGCTGTCCCAGGAGTAGTCCAGATCATGCACCGCAAGCTGGGCGAGGTTGCGGGTGAATTGGTAGAGGTCGGTTGCGGTGCGGTCGGAGGTGCCGATCACCATCGCCGGATGAGCGTCGGCATCGCCGGTCGAATCGTCCAAGTTCTCTTGGATCGCCAGTTGCAGCGTCGGATGCTCGGCCAGCTCGACGAAGGTGTCGACGCCAAGCTGCAGCGCGGTCGCGATGGCCTTGTCGAAGCGGACGGTGTTGCGCAGATTCCAGAACCAGTACCGGTCCACCGGCACGTCTGAGGTGATGGCGGCGCCCAGAGTCCCTCCGACGCAGTCGATCTCCGAGTCGGCGAAATGAGTGTTGTCCAGGTCTTGCGCAATCCCCAGCATCGTGTCGCGCAACTGGTTGATCATGCTGGTGTGTGCGGGGAATTGGACGCGGATCACCTTTGCGAAGACGTCCCGGCTGGTGAACGTGTCTACGACGCTCTGGACGGTCTGTCGGTCGCCGGAGATTCCGACCATGTTGGGCGAATTCACTACCGACAACTCCGCCCAGCCCGTACAGCGAGCCAGTGCGCCTTCGCAGGAGTCACGGTCCGCGGCGATCACGGCCATCGCGTAGTCGGCGGAGACGAATTCGTCTGCGGCGCCGGCACGTAGGGCAATCGTGCGGACCGCATCTGACAGCGTGATCGAGCCCGCCACATAGGCCGCGGCCAGCTCGCCCTGACTGTGCCCGATGGTGACCACGGGCCCGAGGCCCAAGGACTTCCACACCGCGGCCAACCCGACCATCTGGGTGAACAACGCAGGCTGGACGGTTCGGGCGTTGTCCTGGGCCGGAAAGTCCTCGTGGAGAAGGTAGTCCAGGGGAGATTCGCCGGTCAGGATCCCGAATGCGTCCGAACAGCGGTCCACCTCGGCCCGGTAGGCTGCGAACGCTTCGTAGAAGAGCCGTCCCATCCCGGGCCGCTGGCTACCCTGGCCCGGGAAGACGTGACCGACACGGCGTGATGTGGCAGCCGAATCAGACCGAACCACGGCGGGGTGCGTCACGCCGTCACCGACGGCCCGCAGCGCGTCGAGTAACTCGTCGCGATCGGTCACCATCAGCAGGGCGCGGTGTTTGCGTGCGCTCCGCGTGCGAAAGAGCATACCGGCGATCGCCTGCGCATCGGTCTCCGGATGTGTTGCCGTGTAACGGAGTACGGCGGCGGCCTCGGCCCGCAGTAGTGCAGCTGCCTCGGCGCTCAGCAGGACGGGGATGGTGCCGTCGGGGAGCCGGTAACGGGAGATGGTCACTGCTGTCCCTCGAGAATCTCCGGCATGGCGATGATTGCGTGCGCGTTCGCGCCGCCGGCGCCGAACGACGAGACGGCGCCGTAGCGGACACCGTCCTTCGGGTCCCACGGGTGCAATTTGGTAGCCAGCCGGATACCGGACATGTCCCACGGCAGTTTCGTAGTCGGGTTGTCCGCGAACAGGGTTGGCGGAATGTGCCGATGCTGCCCAGCGAGTAGCAATTTGATCAAGCCCAGTATTCCCGCCGCGGCCTGCGCGTGCCCGGCGTTGGACTTGATGGAACCCAGTAACGCTTCGCTTCCGGCCGCACCGTAAGTCTGGAACAACGCAAGCAATTCCGCCGGATCGCCCGCACGCGTCCCGGTGCCGTGACCCTCGATCATTTCGACGTCGGCCGGATCGATGCCGGCGGCGTCGATCGTCTTCTGGACGACCTGTGCTTGCGCACGCACCCGGGGCACCAGGATCGGCTTGCCCTTGCCGTTGTGGTTGGTACGCACGGCCAGGACCCGCCCATAGATGCGGTGTCCCAGCTGGCGGGCCCGCGATTCCCGTTCCAGGAGAACCATTCCCGCGCCTTCACCCCAGACCGTGCCGGTGGCGTCGTCGGCATAGGAGCGGCAGTGTCCGTCGTCGGAGAGAGCATTGAGCTTCGCGAATTCATAAAACCCGGTCGGTTCTCCCAGCACACACGCGGCTCCCGCCAACGCCCATTCGCACTCGTCCATCGCTATTGCATTGCTGGCCATCTGCACCGCGGTCAACGACGACGCACACGCCGTGTCGACACTGATCGACGGCCCGGTCAGCCCGAGTGAGTGCGAGATACGCGCGGCACCGCCCAATTGCCCCATGGCGACCGTTCGTAGTCCGGTGTAGGCGTCGATGGTCGTGGTACGCGGGCCGTATTCCGTCATCGACATTCCGACATAGCAGCCACCGAATTCGCCTGCCAGCGAACCGGGATTGACGCCGGAGTTCTCCAGCGCCCGCCAGGCCACTCGCATCGCCACCCGCTGCTGGGGATGCATCACCGCCGCCTCGCGATGGGTGATGCCGAAGAAGGGAGCATCGAATTGCGTTGCACCGGACAGGAATCCGCCCGAATCGCAAACCCTGCCCCAACCGTCCATATCGGATAACGACAACAGTTCGTCGATGCTCCAGCCGCGGTCGCGGGGGAATGGACCGAGTAGTTCGCGCGACTCGGCCAGTGCCGTCCACAACAGGGCCGGAGTGTCGATCCCCCCGGGCAGTTCGACCGCCATTCCCGAGATGACGACGGGGTCGGTGGTCACGACGTGCCCTGGCGCATCCGGTGCGCTCCGACATCGAGTTGCGCGGCCGACGTCAGCAACTCGGCGATTTCGTCGATGTGGTCGTTGAGGTAGAAGTGCCCGCCGTCGAACAGTGTCACCTGAACGGTTTGCGTGTGCTTGCCCCAGCCGTATAGGTCGCCGAGTTGGACGATCGGGTCTTGGTCGCCGCCGAGCGCGTGCACGGGCGCCGATATCTTCACATCCTCGGAGCAGCGGTATGCGTCGAATGCTTCGTAGTCGGCCTTGATGACCGGCAGCGCCAGCCTCATCAGGTCGCTGTTGGCGTAGACCGCGGAATCGGTGCCTTCGAGCATCGCGACGTGTCGCAGGATTTCCTCGTCGGTCTTCGGGTGTTCCGGCTTGGACTCGGCGTAGCAGGGGGCCACCGCGGCGGAGATGGTGACTTGGCGTACGTCGATGCCGTGCGCTTCGGCGAGGCGGACGAATTCGAACGACACCATCGCACCGAGACTGTGGCCGAAGGTGATGACCGGCGCCCCGCAATTGTGTTCCGAGCCGAGGAACCCGTCGAATGCCCCGGCCGCGATCTCGGGGATGGAACGCAGCAGGGCTTCGGCGGCCCGATCCTGACGGCCGGGGTACTGGAAGACGACGACCGTGAAGTTCGGGCTGAGCGCCTTGGAGAATGCGCGATACGCCGACGCGCCGGCTCCGGCGTGGGGAAAGACCAGCAGTAGTGGATTGTCGGGTGAATCCGCGCGATGAAATTGCCTGGTCCACCCCAAGTTGCGCGGCATGCACTACTACCTTTCGTGACTCGGTGTGTGGTTGCGCGAGGCGATCGGCAGGTTGGCCCGGTTCCGCAGCGCCAGCCGCGGTAGCCGCGAGAGCCATCAACCGGCCGCATGAGTCTTGCAACTTAGCGAAGGCTAACATAATTGTCTTGGGTCGCCCTTGTCTCGGGCACAGCCGGGAAACGCCGACCCGCCGACGGAAACCAGGAAAGGTTCGCCCACATGCGCGTGGTGTTTTTCGGCTTTCAGACGTGGGGCCAACGCACCTTGCAGGCGCTGATCGACCTGGATCACGAGGTCGTGCTGGCCGTCACGCATCCGACCAGCGAGCAGTCCTACAAGGCCATCTGGTCGGCGTCGGTCGAGGATCTCGCCCGGGATCACGGTATCGCTGTGCACATCGCCGAGAAGGTGGACGCCCACACCATCGAACTGGTCAAACACGCCGAACCCGACGTGATCGTCGTCAACAGTTGGTACAGCTGGATGCCGCCCGAGCTGTACACCCTGCCGCCGCACGGCACGCTGAACCTGCACGACTCGCTGCTGCCGAAGTTCACCGGGTTCTCGCCGGTGCTGTGGGCGTTGATCAGTGGTGAATCCGAGTTCGGTTTGACCGCGCACCGCATGGACGAGAACCTCGACACCGGGGACATCCTCATCCAGCGTTCGCTGCCCATCGGACC
The DNA here is from genome assembly GCF_059812345.1 of Mycobacterium sp. NGS59. Lineage (NCBI taxonomy): Bacteria > Bacillati > Actinomycetota > Actinomycetes > Mycobacteriales > Mycobacteriaceae > Mycobacterium > Mycobacterium sp. NGS59. Next base: position 31,575 of record NZ_JCALCN010000013.1, on the reverse strand, counting down.
GACTGACACCGGCACCGAGTTGGTCCTGCGGGGCATGGAGCTGATCCCGGGTGCACTGCGGGATGCGCTGCACGCCCTGGAAACCGGGACTGCGCAATTCCGGCCGCAGAACAAGGCTGAGAGGACGTACTTTCACAAGCGCTCCGAGCGCGACAGCCTGATCGACTGGAACTGGCCGGCCGAAGACCTCGAGCGGTTCGTGCGCGCGCTGTCGGATCCGTATCCGCGGGCCTTCGCGTTCTACCGCGGCGAACGCGTCGAAGTGATCGAGGCGACGGTGTCGGAGGCTCGTTACGGTGGCACGCCGGGGCGGGTCATCGTGCAGGAAGGGGGCGGCGCCGTGGTATGCGGGCCGGATGCCTACCGCGGCCGCAACCGTGCGCTGGTGATCACACGGGTCCGTGCCACAGACGGGACCGAACACGCTGGGGACAAGTTCTTCCTGCCCGGCGGCTACCTGGCAGTGACCGGCGAAAAGCGATCCTAGGAGTGAAATAAGCCATGGCAGACGATGCCAAGACTTTGCAGGAACGCCGTCGGGAACTGTTGCGTAGGCGCATCGCCGAAAGTGGCTTGGCGGCAGATCAATTCACCGAAAGGCGGCGCGTACACACCGGACGGCGCTATCCGCTGTCACCGGGCCAGCGCCGGATGTGGTTCCTGCAGACCATGGACGCCGACGACTCCACGCTGAACATCTGCGTTTCCTATCAATTGACGGGCAAGGTGGATGAGGAACGTCTGCGCGCAGCGTTCAACGCCGTCGTCGCAAAGCATTCCATCTTGCGTACCAACTACGGTGTGGACTCCGAAGGCGACCCTTATCAGATCATTCAGGACCACGTCGAAATCACCTGGCAAAGCAGTGATTTCACCGACCTCGATGAGCAGCGGAGGTCGCAATGCGTGGCCGCCGCTGCCGGTGATCTGTTCGGCAGGACCTTCGACCTCACTACGGATATACCGCTGCGGATACACCTGATTCGCACCCGCGCAGCGGAATTCGTACTGCTGTTGGTCGTGCACCACATCTGCTGGGATGACGACTCGTGGGAAGTTTTCTTCACCGACATCAGTGCGGCCTACAACGGCGGTGACATCCCGACCGATCCGCCTCAGTTCGTCGCGGTCGAAGTGCTTGAAGCCGCGCCGGAACCGTCGATCGGCGACGTCAGTTACTGGGCGGAGGTGTTGCGTCCGTCGCCGGAGCCGCTGGAGTTGCCCGGGTTTGCCACCGCCAATCCGTCCCGGCTGGCGCAGCGTCGGACGCGGCCACTGTCTTCTGAATTGTTCGGCCGCGTCGAGGAATTCGCCCGCGCACGCTCCGCGTCGCCGTTCATGGTGCTGCTCGCGGCCTACGGTTCGCTGGTGCGCCGCTACACCGGCGCCGACGACTTCCTGGTCTCGGTGCCGATCACCAACCGCAGCGCCGCAGCCCAAGCGGCTCTCGGGTACTTCGGTAACACCTTGTTGCTGAGAATCACGGCCCGACCAAACGACACCTTCGCCTCCTTCCTCGACGCGGTGCGTGAAACCTGCCTTGACGGCTTTGCTCATCAGTCCGTCGGGATCGACCGCGTTGTCCGGGAAGTCAACCCGGAGCGGATGGGGCACGACGGGATGGACCAGCTCGTCCGCCTGGGCTTCAGCGTTCGCAAGCCCGCGAGCGGGTTTGGCCTGGACGGTGTCACGGTGCGACAACTCGAGCTCGGCGCGGTCACGGCGCATCTGCCACTTGCGCTGGCGGTAGTACTCGACCCCGGCCGCCCGATGGCCGAGTTCGAGTTTCAGACCGACGTATTGAGCGGCGCGCTAGTCGAACAAATGCTGGCGCATTACCTGCAGCTGCTGGACAACGCGCTGGCTGCGCCCGGCACGCCGCTCGCAGCCCTGGACATGCTTCGCCCCGGAGAGCGGGAAGTCGTACTGGCACAATCCCACGGCGAACTCGTCGCGGCTCCAGCCACCACGATGGTTGCGGTGCTCGAAGCTGCGGCGGCGAACACCCCCGACGCGGTCGCGCTTGTTTCCGACGAAGCGCAACTGACCTACGCCGAACTGCACAGTCGTGCGAATCGGTTGGCGCGCTGGCTCATTGGTCAGGGGATCGGTGTCGACGATCTCGTCGGCCTGCGGATGAACACGTCGATCGAATTCCTTGTCGCCATGCTTGCCGTGCTCAAGTCGGGCGCGGCGTATCTGCCGATCGATCCGGCCTATCCCGACGAACGCATCGAATACCTCGTCAGCGACGCGCTCCCGCAGCGGGTCATCGCACACCATGAAGTGCAAATCGCCGAACACGAAGCGGCACAGTTGTCAGACGGGGCGATAACTGACGCGGACCGGTTGGATGCGTTGCATCCGGAGCACCTCGCGTACGTGATCTACACGTCGGGCTCCACCGGCAAGCCCAAGGGTGTGGCTGTTTCGCACCGCGCGATCGCCGAGCACGTGCAGAGTTTCGGCGCCGAGTGGGGCATGACCGCCGAAGACCGGCTGCTGCAGTCGTCGTCGGTGAGTTTCGATGCGTCGCTACTGGATATCTTCGTCACCTTGTCGCTCGGTGCACAGCTGATCGTGCCGAAGCCGGATGCGTTCGGTGACATTCCGTACGTGGCGGATCTGATCAGCCGCCATCGCGTCACCGTGCTGCACATGGTGCCGTCCATGCTCAGCACCCTGCTGCTGCTGCCGCAGGTTAAAGAGTGGCGCCAGTTGCGGCACGTACCGGTAGGCGGCGAGGCGCTGCGCGGTGAAATCGTCGACAAGTTCGCCGACTATTTCAGCGCCACGTTGCGTAATCACTACGGTCCGACCGAGGCTGTCGTCTCTGCGACGCATTTCGAGGTCGAAGAGGCATATGGCGCGCGGGTGGTGCCGATCGGCGTGCCGAACCGCAACGTCTACGCCTACGTTCTCGACGAACAATTGCAGCCGGTGCCCGCGGAGGTGATCGGCGAACTCTATCTCGGCGGTGTGCAGTTGGCGCGCGGGTATCTGAGGCGCCCCGGCTTGACCGCGCAGCGTTTTGTCGCCGATCCGTTCAACCCCGGTATGCGTTTGTATCGGACGGGAGATCTGGTTCGCCGCAACATTTCCGGTGCACTGGAGTTCATCGGACGCGCCGATGAACAGGTCAAGGTGCGCGGCTTCCGCATCGAACTCGGCGAGGTCGAGTCGGTGATTTCGACGCATCCGTCGGTCCGGCACTGCTTGGTGATCGCGACGGACACCGATGCCGGGCCGATGCTCGCGGCTTACCTGGTGCCCGCGTTCGGTGACGACGGAAACATCGGTGCCGGAATCGATGTGGACGAGATCCGCGGCCACGCCGCGGCACAGTTGCCGGAATACATGGTGCCCGCCGCATTCGCGGTGATCCCGGAGATTCCGCTGACCGTCAGCGGCAAGCTGGACAAGCGCGCGCTACCCGCACCCACCCCGGTGGCGGTGCGCGGCTACCGAGAGCCGGCAACAGCGGCCGAGCGCCGGATCTGCTCGATCTTCGCCGGACTGTTCGGGTGGGAGCGGGTCGGCGCGGACGACTCGTTCTTCGGACTAGGTGGCCACTCGCTGCTCGCGGCACGGCTGGTGGCACAGATCCGTGCTGAGTTCGGCGTGGAGCTCACCGTACGAGCGGTGTTCGACTCCCCGACGCCGGCCGGTTTGGCGGCGCGTGTGGCAGGGCAGTTGCGCGCCGTGCTGGGCCAGGAGACGACTCTGGGCGCGCCGGGCGGCGAGCACCACTCTGGTCGCACGCCGATAGGCGGCACGGCTCGACCGGAGTATCCTCCCCTGTCGTATTCCCAGCTGGCCATGTGGTTTCAGTACCGCATGCGCGGCGCGAACGACGTCTTCAACATGGCGCTGACACTTCGGTTCAACGGTCCGCTGGACCGTGCCGTCCTTCGTGACGCGCTCAACGACGTGGTGGCTCGCCATGAATCGTTGCGCACCAATGTCGTTGACCACGAAGGCGTTCCGTATCAGCGCGTGCGTCCGGAACTGAGACTGGACCTGCCGGTCATCGACACCACCACCGACCGGGTCGACGACACGATCGCAGAACTGCGCCGCTACGTGTTCAATCTGGAAACCGAACCGTTGATCAGGCCCACATTGCTGACGCTGGGTGCCGAGTCGCAACTGCTGGTGTTGCTGGTCCATCACCTCGCCACTGACCATGTCTCGCTCGGCATCGCCTTCGAGGATTTGCTTCACGCCTACCGTGCGCGGGTGGAAGGCAGGGCGCCGGTCTGGGCCACCGAGCCCCTGCAGTTCGCGGATTACGCGGTGTGGCAACGAAACACCTTCGATGCGCCGGCCGGCTGGGCGCAGGCGCAGCTGGACTACTGGCAAACCGCGCTCGCGGATCTGCCGCTGGACATCTCGGTCGTGCCCGACCACACCCGTCCACTGGTGCTCGGGAGGCGCGGGGAAGTGGTGAACTTCAGGGTGTCCGCGGACCGCCGGGCTGCTCTGGCCCGGGTCGCTGAACGTTGCGGGGCCACCGAATTCATGCTCTATCAAGCCGTTTTGGCGGTGTTACTGCACAAGCTCGGTGGTGGCACGGACATTGTGATCGGCAGCCCAATCGCTGCCCGTGGCGACGTCACTCTCACGGAGCTCAGCGGCCCGTGCGCCAACGTGGTGGTGTTGCGGATCGACCTGTCCGACGACCCCACACTGTCCGCCGTGGTGGGGCGCAGCCGCAGCGCGGTGCTGGAAGCGTTGGTGCACCAGGAACTCCCGATCGAGCGGCTCGTCGAGGCGCTCAATCCGCCGCGCTCGCCATCGCGCAACCACCCCTTGTTCCAGAACTCGATCCACTTCCGGGGCGAGGACTGGGCGCTGATGCCGCGCGACCTGACCGGATCCGGCGATACGACGGTAGTTCCGGTGCCCATGGACTTCGAAATCTCGCTGCTGGACCTGAACGTCGCGGTGAACGTCACACCGGATGCGGAACTCGACGTCCGCGTGGTCGCCAACGCCGACCTCTATCGGCCTGCGACCGTTGCGCTCATCGCCGAGGCTTTCAGCGCCGCACTCGAGGCGTTCGCGACGACGCCGGATGCGCCCGTTTCGACGGTGGAATTGCTGCCCGCAGCGGATTTGGCGAAGTTGCTCGAACCGCCGACCGCGCCGCGCGAGCAGAAGACCCACCCCGTGGCAGACGGCTCACCGGAGACCGAGCACGCCATCATCGCCCTCCTCGAGGAACTGCTGGACATCACCGACGTCGATCGGGAGGACAATTTCTTCGCGATCGGCGGGGACAGCATCATCTCCGTTCAGCTGGCCGCCCGCGCCAATGCACAAGGGCTGGCGTTGACCCCGGCCATGGTGTTCGAATACCTGACCATCACCGAACTGGCCGCGGCCGTCGATGCCGCCGGCGAACAGCCTGCGGCCCAGCCGGATTCGGAGCCGGCCGCCGCGCCGATGAGCGCCTCGGGACTGGACGCCGATGCATTGGCGGCGCTGACCGCGTCGTGGGAGAGCCGCTCGTGAGGCCACAGTGACCACGGCGCCGCCCCGCATCGAGGACGTCCTCGCGCTCAGTCCACTGCAGGAAGGGCTCTTCGCGCTGTACCGGATGGCCGAGGACAGCGTCGACCTCTACACCATGCAGTTGCGGGTCGACATCGACGGGCCGGTCGATCTCGACCTGCTGCGCCGCAGCGGCGCGGTGATGTTGCAGCGGCACCCGAATCTGCGGGCCGCGTTCTGGGACCAGGATGTGCCCAAGCCGGTGCAGATCGTGCCCTCGCACGCCGAGCTGCCGTGGACCGAACGCACCGCAACGCCAACCGAATTCGACGCGATCGCCCGCTCCGAGCGGCACCGGCCGTTCGACTTGAGCCGCGGCCCCGCGCTGCGGGTCGTTCTGATCTCGGTACCGGGCGAGACCAGGCGCCGGATGATCTTCACCGCGCACCACATCCTGATGGACGGGTGGGCGCTGGCGGTGTTCTTCACCGAGATGCTCGCGATCTACCGGGCCGGGGGATCGGCCGACGGGCTGCCGACACCACGTCCGTATCGCGACTACATCGCCTGGCTGACAAAGCAGGACACCGCGGAGGCGCTGACCAGGTGGACCGAGTACCTGGGGGCGGTGTCGGGGCCGCTGATGGTGGCCGACGGCGCCGTCGACATCCGGGGTTCGGTGCCGGAGCAGACGAAATCGCTGCTGTCGGCCGCCGACACCGCGCGACTGCGGGCCTGGGCCGGGCGCAACGGCCTGACCCTGAACACCGCCGTGCTGTTCGCCTGGGCCGTGGTGCTCAGCCGGCTCACCGACCGGCGCGACCTGGTGTTCGGCACCGTCGTGTCCGGGCGGCCGGAAAACCTGACCGGAGTGGAAAGCATGGTGGGGTTGTTCATCAACACCATGCCGGTCGTGCACCAGATCAGTGGCGCAACTCCGATCGTCGAGCAATGCGCACGGCTGCAACGTGAATCCTCGGCGATGCGCGAGATCGGCTACCTCAGCCTGTCGGAACTGCAACGCGCGCACGGCCAAGGGGCCATGTTCGACAGCCTCTTCGTGTTCGAGAACGCGCCGATCGAGGACTCGATCCGCACGGTCACCACACCCGACGGCGCCAGCTTCAGTCCCGTCGAGATGGACAGCCTGACGCACTACCCGCTTACCGTCGTCTCGCACATGGCCGGCGACGAACTGGTGGTGGTCGTCGAGGCGATCCGGGCGGCGCTGCCGCATCTGCCCGCCACCGAGATCTGTGAGCGACTGGTCCACGTCCTGCTGCAACTGCCCGAGATCGTCGACGAGACACCGGAAGCGCTGGATGTGCTCACCGCGGACGAGCGCGCGGCGTTCGCCGACATCGCCAGCGCCAGCCCCGCCGTTTCCGGCGACACGGTCTGGGAGGTCTTCGAGCGACAGGCACGCACCACACCCGAAGCCGTCGCCCTGACCACCAGCGCCGGTGAGCGCTACACGTATGCCGAATTACACACGCAGGCAACGAGGTTGGCTTCGGAACTGGCTCTCCGCGGGGTCGGCCCGGAAACGGTGGTGGCGCTGGTGCTGCCCCGCTCGTCGCGGTTTGTTGTCGCCATCCTCGGTGTGCTGGGCGCCGGCGCCGCCTATCTGCCCGTCGATGTCACGTTGCCCGAGGCGCGCATCGAGTCGATCCTGCGCCAGGCCGATCCCGTTCTCGCAATCACCGAATCGGGTCACGCCGGACCGGTCAGCTCCACCGTGCCGACGCTGGTGATGGACGATGCGGCTGTCGGCGAACGGATTTCGGCACACCCGCCAGTCACCCCGGCGGTGCGGCGTCATCCGCAACAGTGCGCCTACGTCATCTTCACCTCCGGATCCACCGGCGAACCCAAAGGCGTGATCGGCACCAACGCGGCGATCCTCGGCTATTTCGCCGACCACCGCGAACGCGTGTACGCACCGGCGGTCAGCCGACTGGGACGCCCGCTGCGGATCGCGCACGCCTGGTCGTTCAGCTTCGACGCGTCCTGGCAGCCGATGGTCGGCCTGCTCGACGGTCACGCGCTGCACCTGTTCGACGCCGACGAAATGCGCGACGCCGACCGGCTTGTCAAGGGCATGGCCGGGTATCAGGTGGACATGATCGACACCACCCCGTCGATGTTCACCCAACTCAGCGCGGCGGGTCTGCTCGACAACGGCCTCGCGGTCTTGGCGCTGGGCGGTGAGGCCATCGACAGCGCGCAGTGGAGCCGCCTGCGCGAACTGCCGATCCCGGTCTACAACTGTTACGGGCCAACGGAAATGACCGTCGAAGCCGTAGTAGCCGCCGTCAACGACTACCCGTCGCCGACCATCGGCACGCCGAACACGGGCACGTTCGGCTACGTTCTGGATTCGGCGTTGCGGATGGTGCCCGATGGTGTGGTGGGCGAACTCTATTTGTCCGGGGCGCAGTTGGCCCGAGGCTACATCGACCGCGCCGCGATGACCGCGTCCCGCTTCGTGGCGGACCCGTTCCGTCCGGGCGCCCGCATGTACCGCACCGGTGACCTGGTGCGCCGACTGCCACACGGCGGATACGCATATCTGGGACGCGGCGACACCCAGGTCAAGATCCGCGGCTACCGGGTGGAGATCGGCGAGATCGAGGCCGCGCTCCGCAACCACGCCGAAGTGCACGACGCCGCGGTGTCCGTGCTGCGCCGCGACAGCGGGACCACTCTGGTGGGATTCGTTGTCTGGCAACAGAATCAGGACGGCGACCCAGCCCGGCTGCGGGCGACGCTGACCGATCAGTTGCCGTCGTACATGGTTCCAGCCAAGATCGTCGCGTTGCCGCAGCTTCCGGTCAACGCCAACGGCAAGTTGGACGGCCACGCGCTGGACGGGCTGGCGGAAGCCGCGCTGGCGCGCCCGAGTGGGCCCGCTTCGGCTTCGACCGACACCGAACGCACCCTGTGTGAACTCTTCGGTGAGCAGTTCAACGGCTCGGTGCCGCACATCGACGACGACTTCTTCACCTTCGGTCTGGACAGTATTGTGGCGATCTCGTTGGCGCACAAGGCCCGACGGCGTGGCCTGTCGCTGAGCCCGCGAATGGTGTTCGCGGCTCCGACGATTCGGGAGCTCGCCGCCGCGATCGACGCGGCGGTCGATTCCGATCTGTCCGCCGGGACCGCGGAATACGGCGAAGTGCTGCCGCTGCCGATGGTGTCGTGGGTGTACGAGCACGGGAATTTCCGGCGCTTCACCCACACCGTGCTGCTGCGACTCCCCGAAGGGATCGACCGCACCTCGCTGGAGTCGATGCTGCAGTTGATGCTCGACGGGCACGACACGTTGCGGTCGATCCTGACCGCCACCCCGGACGGTCCACGTCTGGTCACGCGGGAGCCCGGCGCGGTCCAGGCCACCGACATCCTCACCCGGGTCGAACTCGCCGGTGCCGCCGACGACGAGTTGGTCGCGGCCATAGCGGATTCCGCGCCGCGGGTGATGGACGAGATGGATCCGCCGACTGGGGCGATGGTGCGTGCCGCGTGGTTCAGCGGCGCCCAGCAGGGAGACGCGCTGCTGCTGGCCGCGCACCACCTCACCGTCGACGTCGTCTCTTGGCACATCATCCTCGGTGACCTCGCCGAGGCGTGGCGGTGCGTCAGCGCGGGTGCGGCGCCGAAGATGTTGCCGGAGTTCACTTCATACCGGCGTTGGTGCGAATTGATGTGGCAGCGTACCGCCGAACCGGAGGTGCAGGGTCAGCGGGATTATTGGATGGCGCAGGTCTGCCGTCCCGACGAGCCGCTGGGGATGCGGCATCCCGACCCGACCCAGGATACCTGGTCCACCCTGCGGGTCGCCCAGGTGGTCAGCCCGGTCGACGTCACGGCACGGGTGCTGGCCACCCTCACCAGAGACGAAGGCGTACGCGAATTCCTGCTGGCCGCAACGACGATGACGATCGCCAGCTGGCGTCGGTCTCGTGACCAGGACCCGGAAGCGGGCACGCTCGTCGCGCTGGAGGGGCACGGACGCGCCGATGCCGTGCTCGACACCGACACCACCAACACCGTCGGGTGGTTCACCACCGCCTTCCCGGCGCGGTTCGGGGCGGGCGGGGCAGCGGTCGATGTCGAACGGGCCGAGCGGGATCCGGCGGCGGCGCTTGCCCTGGTCGAGTCGGTGGTCGCCCACCTCGGTGAGGTCCCCAACGACGGTATGGATTACGGCCTGCTGCACTACGTCGACCGTCTTCCGGAATTACAGCAAGCTGCCGAACCGCAGATCCAGTTCAGCTATCTGGGTCGGCTCGATCTCGGCGGCACCAGCGACGAACCGTGGTCACTGCTCACCGGACCGTACATCCAGGCGCTGCCCGACGCTCCCGAACCCGACCTGCCGCTGCGTTTCGCGCTGAACATCAGTGCGTTCGTCGCGAAGACACTTGACGGCACCCAACTCATCAGCAACTGGCGCTGGAGCGACGTGCTGTTCACGCCGTCCGACATCGAGCGCCTGACCGGCTTCTGGTTGCGCGCAATCGCCGCGCTGACAGCCGGATTGGATAGCAGCGATGCCTGAATTGTTCAGCCGCGACGAGATCAGGGCGACGATCGCGTCCCAACTGGGCTGTTCCGCAGCCGAGGTCGCGGACCACGACGACTTGATCCAGCTTGGGCTGAACTCCATCCGGATGATGGCGCTGGCGGGCGGTTGGCGCAAACGCGGTGCCGACATCACCTTCGCGCAACTCGCCGCCAGCCCGACCGTCGACTCGTGGTACGACCTGCTCGCCGACGACGAGATCCATCTCCCGACACAGCCGGCCGAGTCCCCGTCGGTCGCTGCCGCGGAAGAGGAACCGTTCCCACTGGCCACCATGCAGCATGCGTACTGGGTAGGCCGCTCCGACGAACAGGAGTTGGGCGGCGTCGCGGCCCACCTCTACGTCGAATTCGACGGCGGTGCAATAGATCCCGGCCGTCTTGAGCGGGCCGTGACCGATCTGGTGGGGACCCACCCGATGCTGCGCACCCGATTTCTGCCGGACGGGACCCAGCAGGTGATGCCCGCGCCGGGCCGACAGGTCTTCACGCTGGTGGATCTGCGCGGACAAGACACCGGAAGCGCGGAAGCTGAGCTGACCCGACTGCGTGACACCAAAACACATCAGCGCCTGGCCATCGAAGACGGCCAAGTCCTCGACGTGACCCTGACGCTGCGCGACGGTGACCGGAGCCGGCTGCACCTCGACATCGACATGCTGGCCGGTGACGCGATGAGCTACCGGATTCTGGTGGCGGATCTGGCCGAGTTGTACCGGGGCGCAACGTTGCCCCCGCCCGGCTACAGCTACCGGCGCTACCGCACCGAACGTCGCACCGACACCGCGGCGCGCGAACAGGATCGGCAGTGGTGGCAGCAGCGGCTCGCCGAGTTGCCCGGCGCGCCCGAACTGCCCACCGCCACAAAGGGTGACGACCGCACCGTGCGCTACGACCACTGGCTGGCGCCGGCAGCCAAGGACCGGCTGGTGGCCGGCGCCCACGCGCGCGGCGTCACCCCGGCCAACGCGCTCGCGGCGGTGTTCGCCAACACCATCGGCGGCTGGTCGGCCCAGGACCGGTTCCTGCTCAATGTGCCTTTGTTCCAACGTGAACCGGTGCATCCGGACATCGACCGGGTGGTCGGCGACTTCACCTCCTCGATCATGCTGGAGGTGGACGTCAGCGACAATGTGTCGGTGGCTGAACGGGCCCGCGACATTCAGCGCCGGATGTACGAAAGCGGTTCGCACTCCGGCTATTCCGGTCTGGAGGTGCTCAGAGATCTGGGAAGGCACCGCGGTGAGCCGGTACTCGCGCCCGTCGTCTTCACCAGCGCGCTCGATCTCGGTGAACTGTTCGCCGACACCGTGATTCAGACTTTCGGTGAGCCGGTCTGGATCATTTCCCAGGGGCCACAGGTGTTGCTCGACGCCCAGATCACCGAGTTGCGAGGCGGTTTGCTGATCAATTGGGATGTGCGGGAGTCGGCGTTCCCACCGGGTTTGGTGGACGCGATGTTCCGCAGGTTCACCGGGGCCGTGGAGCGCCTCGCCGAGGGAGACGCGGGCTGGGAGGCAGAGGCGGCGGTCCGCCTGCCGTGTGCGCAGGCGACGGTACGTGCCGCGGTCAACGCGACCGACGGTCCGGTCAGCGGACGGTGCCTGCACCAAGGTTTCTTCGAGCATGCCGCGGCGAAACCCGATGCCCAGGCCGTGGTCTGGGGCCTCGACAGCGGTGAAGGCAGTTTGACCTACGGCGAACTTGCCCGGTACGCGCTCGCGGTGGCCGGGGCGCTGGCAGCGCACGGCGTGCGACCCGGCGACGCGGTGGGCGTGCAGCTACCCAAAGGCCGGGATCAAATCCTGGCGGTGCTCGGGGTCCTCGCGGCAGGCGCGACGTATGTGCCGATCGGATTCGACCAGCCGGCCGCGCGTCGCGCCAAGATCCTGCAGACCGCCGACGTCGCCGCCATGATCACAACGGACGGCGCGTTGTCCATCGACGCCGCACGCAGTCATCCAGAACCGTTGCCGGCGCCGGTGTTCGGCGGCACCGACGAGATCGCGTACGTGATCTTCACCTCCGGCTCCACAGGCCTGCCCAAGGGGGTCGACGTCCCGCACAGCGCGGCGATGAACACCATCGACGCGGTCAACGACTGGTTCGACGTCGGCAGCGCCGACCGGGTGCTCGCGCTGTCCGCGCTCGAATTCGACGCCTCCGTGTACGACATCTTCGGCATGTTCTCGGTGGGTGGATCGGTGGTCGCCGTCGATGCACAGCAGAAGGCAGCGGCCACCAGCTGGGTGGAACTGCTTCGCCAGCACCGTGTTTCGATCCTCAACTGTGTGCCGAGCATGCTCGACATGATCCTTGAGCTCGGCGGCGACCGGCTGGGCGACTCCTTGCGCGCGGTCACCCTCGGCGGTGACTGGGTGGGGGCCGACCTGGCTCGCCGGCTGGCCCGTCAGGTGCCGGGCTGCCGATTCTCCGGCCTGGGTGGGGCGACCGAGACCGCCATTCACAACACCATCTGCGAGGTGGTAGGCGAACCCCCCGCGCACTGGACGACTGTGCCGTTCGGTGTCCCATTGCGCAACGTGCGCTGCCGGGTGGTTTCCCCGTCCGGCCGCGACTGCCTGGACTGGGTGCCGGGCGAATTCTGGGTCGGCGGGGCCAACGTCGCGGCCGGTTACCGCAACGACCCGGAACGTACCGCGCAACGCTTCGTCGACCACGACGGGCTGCGCTGGTACAAGACGGGGGATCTGGCCAGGTACTGGCCCGACGGCACCATCGAGTTCCTGGGACGTGCCGACCACCAGGTGCAGATCCGGGGGTACCGGGTCGAACTCGGGGAGGTCGAAAGCGCGCTGCGCACCGTGCCCGGCGTGCGCCACGCGGTTGCCGCCGTCGTCGGCGCCAGTGCCCCGAAGCTGGTGGCCGCCGTCGCCGGCGACCCCGTCGACACCGAGGCTGTCACGTCGGCCGTCGCCGAGCTGTTGCCCGGTTACATGGTGCCGACCCGAGTCGTGTTCCTGGAGCGAATCCCGTTGACCTCCAACGGAAAACTGGACCGGCGCGCGGTGGTGGCACTGCTGGAGCCGGCGGCCGCGCCGGGTGCCCTCGACAGCGCTCCGCGCCACGACCTGGACACCGCTTTGGCCGAGATCGTCGCCGAAGTACTCGGTGTGGAACGGATCGGAGTGCACGCCGACTTCTTCGCGCAGGGCGGCGACTCAGTGCTGGCCACCACAGTGATCGCCCGGGTACGCGAGTGGCTGGATGTCGATCATGCGGTGGTGAGCGACCTGTTCGCCACCCGCACCGTCGCCGGTCTCGCCGACCGACTGGAACACCGCGAGGCGCAGCGCGGGACACCGCAGCGGCTCGCCGTGATCGCGGGGCACTATCTGGAGGTGGCGGCATTGAGCGACGAGGAGATCCTGGCTCAGGGATGACGGGTGGGCTTGCACACGTTGTGGTTAGACCACGCGTGGCACCGGGCACAGCTATTCATGTCCGCTACACAGCTGGCGCACAGCCGCTCGGCGTTGTCGCGCACTAGCCTGTAACGCAACTCGTGAAACAACCGACACATCAGTCACACCGTGCACCGCGCACGTGAACCCAGGGGGAGAGAACACTCATGCGGATCAAATCCATCGTCTTGGCAGCAGCGGCCGTCGCCGCCGTCGGCGCAGCCGGTGTCACCGTCACCGCTCCGGCGCCGTACCAGGTGCAACCCGTCGTCTTCGGCGCGCCGCTTCCGCAGGACCCGGCGCCGGCCACCGCGGTCCCGACGGCTGGGCAGCTCACCGGCATCCTGACCAACCTCGCCGACCCGAGTGTGTCGTTCACGAACAAAGGCAACCTGGTCGAGGGCGGCATCGGCGGCACCGAAGCGCACCTCGCCGACCACCAGCTGAAGAAGGCGGAGAAGAACGGTCAGCTGCCGTTGTCGTTCAGCATCGCCAACATCCAGCCGGCGGGCGCCGGTTCGGCCACCGCCGATGTCTCGGTTTCCGGCCCCAAGCTCTCGCCGCCGGTCACCCAGAACGTGACGTTCGTCAACCAGGGCGGTCAGGGCGGCTGGGTGCTGTCGCGTGGTTCGGCGATGGAACTGTTGCGGGCCGCCTCCCACTGACCCGGAGTACCGACGCGCTACGCCATATCCATGTCGTAGACCCGCGCATGCAAAACGGTGCGGTTACGCAGCGCGGCCCGCACCGCCCGGTGCAGGCCGTCCTCCAGATAGACGATGCCTCGCCACTTGACGGCGTGCGGGAACAGGTCGCCGTAGAACGTCGAATCCTCGGACAGCAGGCGGTCGAGTTCGAGCACCCTGGTCGTGGTGACCAACTCGTCGAGGCGGATCTGCTGCGGCGGTATCTGGGACCAGTCCCGGTACGACAGCCCGTGTTCGGGGTACGGCTTGCCCTCGCGCACGCCTTTGAAGATCACCTGCAAAGGCTAACCGCCGCGCGGCGCTGACGAGGTGTCGGCCACCGAACGCCCGTTGGCGGGATGAGCGCTGCTGAGACCGTAAAATAAACGCGGTCGGGGAGTCCCCAGGTCGCGTTCTAGGAGGTGAACGGTCGATGGGAAGCGCGGACGAGCGTCGCTTTCAGGTGTTGCACGCCATCGTCGCCGACTTCGTCGCCACCCACGAACCGATCGGCTCGAAATCCCTGGTGGAACGGCACAACCTCGGTGTCTCCAGCGCGACCGTCCGCAACGACATGGCGGTGCTGGAGGCCGAGGGTTACATCACCCAGCCGCACACCAGCTCCGGGCGGGTGCCCACGGAGAAGGGATACCGCGAGTTCGTCGACCGCCTCGACGACGTCAAGCCGCTGTCCTCGGCCGAGCGCCGCGCCATCCAGAGCTTTCTGGAATCCGGTGTCGACCTCGACGACGTGCTGCGCCGCGCGGTGCGCCTGTTGGCCCAGCTCACCCGGCAGGTGGCCGTGGTGCAGTACCCGACACTGTCGACGTCGACCGTCCGGCACCTGGAAGTGATCGCGCTGACCCCGGCCCGGTTGCTGATGGTGGTCATCACCGATTCCGGGCGGGTGGACCAGCGCATCGTCGAACTCGGTGACGTCATCGACGACCATCAGCTCTCCCAACTGCGGGAGATGCTCGGGCAGGCGCTGATCGGTAAGCGGCTCGCCGCCGCTTCGATCGCGGTGGCTGACCTGGCCGGCCGGCTGCACGGCGGCGACGGCCTGGGCGACGCGGTCGGACGCTCGGCGACGGTGTTGCTGGAATCGCTGGTCGAACACACCGAGGAGCGGCTGCTGTTGGGCGGTACCGCCAACCTGACCCGCAACTCCGCCGACTTCGGCGGATCGCTGCGGTCCATCCTGGAAGCTCTCGAGGAACAGGTCGTGGTGTTGCGGCTGTTGGCGGCGCAGCAGGAAGCCGGCAAGGTGACGGTGCGCATCGGTCACGAGACGGAAGCCCAGGAGATGGCCGGCACCTCGATGGTGTCCACTCTCTACGGCAGTCACGACACCGTCTACGGCGGCATGGGGGTGCTGGGGCCCACCCGGATGGACTATCCGGGAACTATGGCCAGTGTGGCTGCGGTTGCCATGTATATCGGCGAAGTGCTGGGTGCTCGATGATCGCGCACCCCCAACAGGTTTCGAGGACAGCCGCCGCCGCGGCGGTCTAGTCCCGCATAGGAGAGGTCAAACGTGGCACGCGATTACTACGGGTTGCTCGGAGTCAGCAAGGGCGCCAGCGATGCGGACATCAAGCGCGCCTACCGCAAGCTGGCGCGCGAGTTGCATCCCGACGTCAACCCCGACCAGGCGGCGCAGGCGAAGTTCCAGGAGATCAGCGCCGCCTACGAGGTGCTGAGCGACCCGGAGAAGCGCCGGATCGTCGACCTGGGCGGAGACCCACTGGAAAGCGCGGGCGCCGGCAACGGCTTCGCCGGTTTCGGTGGCCTGGGCGACGTGTTCGAAGCGTTCTTCGGGGGCAGTGGCTTCGGCGGAGGCGGAGGTTCCCGCGGTCCGATCGGCCGGGTCCGTCCGGGATCGGACTCGCTGCTGCGGATGCGCCTGGACCTCGAGGAGTGCGCCACCGGCGTCACCAAACAGGTCACCGTCGACACCGCCGTGCTGTGCGACCGCTGCCAGGGCAAGGGCACCAACGGCGATTCGGCGCCCGTGCCGTGTGACACCTGCGCCGGCCGCGGCGAGGTGCAGAGCGTGCAGCGTTCGCTGCTGGGGCAGATGCTGACCTCGCGTCCCTGTCCGACCTGCCGCGGCGTGGGCGTCACCATCCCCGACCCCTGCTACCAGTGCATGGGCGACGGACGGGTACGCGCGCGCCGGGACATCACCGTCAAGATCCCGGCCGGGGTCGCCGAGGGCATGCGGGTCCGGCTCGCCGCGCAAGGTGAGGTCGGTCCCGGCGGCGGGCCCGCGGGTGATCTGTATGTGGAGGTCCACGAACAGGCCCACGACATCTTCGTCCGGCAGGGTGAGGATCTGCACTGCACGGTGTCGGTTCCCATGGTCGACGCGGCGCTGGGCGTCACGGTCACTTTGGATGCCATTCTGGACGGCGCCAGCGAGATCGTCGTCCCGCCGGGCACCCAGCCGGGCGCGACGATCACGCTGCGCGGGAGAGGGATGCCACACCTGCGCTCCAGCGCGCGCGGCGACCTGCACGTCCACATCGAGGTCGTGGTCCCCACCCGACTGGACAACCACGACACCGATCTGTTGCGGGAGCTGAAGAACCGCCGTGGCCGCGACGTGGCGGAAGTCCGCTCGACGCACTCCGGCGGCGGCGGGCTGTTCAGTCGCCTGCGCGAAACCTTCACCGGGCGTTAGTCTTTCACGCTCCCCATGGTGGCCACGCTGTTCTACGTCGACGCGTTGCCCGAACCGGAGGCGATGGCCTTCGTCACCGGTGACGAAGGATTCCACGCCGCCACCGTCCGGCGCATCCGGCCCGGCGAGGAACTGGTACTCGGTGACGGCGCCGGCGGACTGGCCCGCTGCCGGGTCGAGCACGCCGGACGTGACGGCCTCGGGGCACGCGTTCAGGAACGCTGGACGGTCGCAGCCCCGTCACCCGCAGTGACGGTCGTCCAGGCGTTGCCGAAATCCGAGCGCTCCGAACTCGCCGTCGAGCTGGCCACCGAGGCCGGCGCCGACGCGTTCCTTGCGTGGCAGGCGGCGCGGTGCGTCGCCAACTGGCAAGGCGCGCGCGTCGACAAGGGCCTGCGCCGGTGGCGGGCGGTGGCCCGCTCGGCCGCACGGCAGTCCCGGCGTGCCTACATCCCTCCGGTGGACGGCGTGTTGTCCACCAAGGCTTTGACCGCGCGGGTCCGCGACGAGCTGGCCGACGGTGGCACGGTGCTGGCGTTGCACGAGTCGGCGACCCGGCGCCTGACGGATATCGCACTGCGGCAAACGGATTCGGTGCTGCTGGTGGTGGGTCCGGAAGGCGGTATTGCTCCGGAGGAGATCACCGCGCTGGTCGACGCCGGCGCCGTGGCGGTCCGGCTCGGCCCGACCGTGCTACGCACGTCGACCGCCGCGGCGGTGGCGCTGGGGGCGCTGGGGGTGCTCACCACCCGCTGGGACGCCTCCGCCGACTGTGAATCGGACGACAAGACACGCCGGTGAGGCGTCGTCAGAATCCCACTCGGGATGCCAGTAGCGGGACGCCTATTTCGAGCGCGGGCTGGCAATCCTGCTGGCCGGCATCAAATCGCTGAGTTGTGGTCAGCGACCGGCGGTAGACTGATGCCGTTTGATTCGACACGCCAGAAAGCAGGCAACGGAAACCACGTGACGCCCCGCGAGACCCGCGCTGCTGCCAGCGACGTGCAAGTGCGCAGCAGCATTGACGTTCCGCCCGACCTCGTCATGGGCCTGCTCGGCTCGGCCGACGAGAATTTGCGCGCCCTGGAACGCGCGCTGAGCGCCAAGCTGCATGTCCGCGGCAACACCGTCAGCTTCTCCGGTGAGCCCGCCGACGTCGCGCTGGCCGAACGTGCGGTGTCGGAGTTGGTGGCGATCGTGGGCCGCGGGCAGGCGCTGACGCCGGAGGTGGTGCGGCACAGTGTGGCCATGCTGGTCGGCACCGGCAACGAATCGCCGGCCGAGGTCCTGACCTTGGACATCCTGTCCCGGCGCGGCAAGACGATCCGGCCCAAGACGCTCAACCAGAAGCATTACGTCGACGCGATCGACAACAACACCATCGTCTTCGGCATCGGTCCGGCCGGCACCGGAAAGACCTACCTGGCCATGGCCAAAGCCGTGCACGCGCTGCAGACCAAACAGGTCACCCGCATCATCCTGACCCGGCCCGCCGTGGAAGCCGGTGAGCGCCTTGGGTTTCTGCCGGGCACGCTCAGCGAGAAGATCGACCCGTATCTGCGCCCGCTGTACGACGCGCTCTACGACATGATGGATCCCGAGCTGATCCCGAAGCTGATGTCGGCCGGGGTGATCGAGGTGGCGCCGCTGGCGTATATGCGCGGGCGCGCCCAGCCGGTCTTCACAAAAGTGTTGACGCCGAACGGGTTTCGGCCCATCGGCGAGTTGGAGGTGGGGGACTTCGTCATCGGGTCGGACGGGCGGCCGACGGAGGTTCTCGGCGTCTATCCGCAAGGCTTCAAAGAGATTTATCGGGTATCGGCGCAGGACGGCTCCTCCACACTGGCCTCCGGGGATCACCTCTGGTCGGTCTACACCCGCAGCGACCGTCGGCGCGGCAAGCCCGCGCGGGTGCTGCAGACCAAGGAGATGATCGGCAATCTGCGCGCCGGGCACTCCCACCGCTACGAGTTGCCGCTATTGAGCGCGCCGGCGGATTTCGACGCTCGTCCGGTGCCGCTGGATCCGTACGCGCTCGGATTGTTGCTCGGCGACGGATGTCTCACCGGTGCGACGACGCCCTCGTTTTCGGCAGCGGATCCGGAGTTGGCCAACGCGTGGGGTCGGCTCGGTCTCGCAGGGACGCGCTCGGACACCAAGTTCATCCCGCAGGACTACCTGTTCAATTCGGCCGGCGCGCGGTTGGCCGTCCTGCAGGGTCTGCTCGATTCCGACGGCGGGTCGGTCACCCGTGGCGGACGATGGTGCCGTGTTCAGTTCACTACCCCGTCCGATCGACTGCGCGACGACGTAACTTTCGTTGTCCAGTCGCTGGGCGGCGTCGTCGACCAACGCACCAAGCCGGCCCAAAGCGCCGGGCCGAAGGGGCTGCAGCAGCGTGCCGGCGCGCACATCCTCGACATCCGACTGCCTGAGGGCGTCGTGCCTTTCCGGCTGTCACGCAACGCCGAGAAATACAACGCGACCGGGGGCGCCCGCCCGATGCGGTTCGTCGACAGCATCGAGCCAGCCGGCATCGAAGAAGCCGTGTGCATCCGGGTCGCGGCCGCAGATTCGCTGTACGTGACCGAGGACTTTCTGCTCACCCACAACACCCTCAACGACGCGTTCATCGTCCTCGACGAGGCGCAGAACACCACCGCCGAGCAGATGAAGATGTTCCTCACCCGGCTGGGTTTCGGGTCCAAGGTCGTCGTCACCGGTGACGCCACTCAGGTCGACCTGCCCGGCGGCGCGCGCTCGGGTCTGCGGGCGGCGGTCGACATTCTGGAGGACATCGACGACATCCATATCGCCGAGCTGACCAGCCAGGACGTGGTCCGGCACCGGCTGGTCGGAGAGATCGTCGACGCCTACGCGCGCTACGAGGACCCCGAGTCCGGGATGAACCGGGCGGCTCGGCGGGCATCCGGCAGCCGTCATCGTCGATGATGAGGGCGTGAGAGTCTCATGAGCATCGAAGTCTCCAACGAGTCGGGGATCGACGTCTCCGAAGTCGAGTTGGTCAGCGTCGCGCGGTTCGTCATCACCCAGATGGACGTGAACCCGGCCGCCGAACTGTCGATGGTGTTGCTGGACACCGCGGCGATGGCCGACCTGCACATGCGCTGGATGGACCTGCCCGGACCGACCGACGTGATGAGCTTTCCGATGGACGAGCTCGAACCCGGCGGTCGCCCGGATGCCCCCGATCCAGGGCCGGCCATGCTCGGCGACATCGTGCTGTGCCCGGAGTTCGCCGCCGTGCAGGCCGCCGCGGCGGGTCACACCCTCGGTCATGAACTGGCGCTGCTGACCATCCACGGCGTGCTGCATCTGCTCGGCTACGACCACGGCGAGCCGGACGAGGAGCGCGAGATGTTCGCCCTGCAGGACCGGCTGCTGGAGGAGTGGGTGGCCGAGCAGGTGCAGGCCTACCAGCAGGACCGGCAACAGGAGCGAGACCGCCGGTTGCTAGACAAGTCAAGGTATTTCGAGAATTGAGCAGCATCTCGCAACTGCTCGGTGCGGTCGTGTTGATCGGTCTGGGCGGGCTATTCGCGATGCTCGACGCTGCGGTAAGCACGGTGTCGCTGGCCCGCAGCCAGGAACTGGTGCGTGACGAGCGGCCGGGTGCGAGATCGTTGCTCAAGGTCATCACCGACCGGCCGCGTTACATCAACCTGGTGGTGTTGCTGCGCATCGTCTGCGAGATCTTCGCGACCGCGTTACTGGTGGTCTATTTCCGGGACAGCGTGAGCCAGAAGTGGGGATTGCTCTACGCCGCGGCCGTGATGGTGGTCACCAGCTTCGTCGTCATCGGTGTCGGTCCACGTACGCTAGGCCGCCAACACGCCTATTCGATCGCGTTGGCGACTGCCCTTCCGCTGCAGGTGATGTCGTGGCTGCTGATGCCGGTGAGCCGGCTGCTGGTGTTGCTGGGCAATGCGCTCACCCCCGGCCGGGGCTTCCGCAACGGCCCGTTCGCCTCCGAGATCGAGTTGCGTGAAGTCGTCGACCTGGCCCAGCAGCGTGGTGTGGTCGCCGCCGACGAACGCCGCATGATCGAGTCGGTTTTCGAGCTGGGTGACACCCCCGCGCGTGAGGTGATGGTGCCGCGCACCGAGATGGTGTGGATCGAGGGTGAGAAGTCAGCAGGGCAGGCGATCGCTCTCGCGGTGCGCAGCGGGCATTCCCGCATCCCGGTGATCGGCGAGAACGTCGACGACGTACTCGGCGTGGTGTACCTGAAAGACCTTGTGCGACAGCGGTTCTTCGCCTCCGATCGCGGACACGAGACCACCGCGGCGCAGGTGATGCGCCCGGCGGTCTTCGTGCCCGACTCCAAGCCGCTGGACGCGCTGCTGCGCGAGATGCAGCGCGACCGCAACCACATGGCGTTGCTGGTCGACGAGTACGGTGCCATCGCCGGGCTGGTCAGCATCGAGGACGTGCTGGAGGAGATCGTCGGTGAGATCGCCGACGAGTACGACGAAGCTGAGACGGCCCCGGTGGAGGAGTTGGGGGACAACCGTTTCCGGGTGTCGGCCCGGCTGCCCATCGAGGACGTCGGGGAGTTGTACGGGGTCGAGTTCGACGACGATCTCGACGTCGACACCGTCGGCGGTCTGCTGGCCCTGGAGCTGGGCCGTGTTCCGCTGCCGGGCGCCGAAGTGGTCTCGCACGGCCTGCGGATGCACGCCGAAGGCGGCCGCGATCATCGGGGACGGGTCCGGATCGGCACCGTGCTGTTGAGCCCGGTCGAGGAGGGGGACGACGATGAGTGACCGGCTCGGTGCCGACGTCGCCACGACGCCGTGAGCGAGTTCCGTTCCGGCTTCGTGTGTCTGGTGGGCCGGCCCAACACGGGAAAATCGACGCTGACCAATGCGCTGGTCGGCGCGAAGGTGGCGATCACCTCGATGCGCCCGCAGACCACCCGGCACACCATCCGCGGGATCGTGCACCGCGAGGACTTCCAGATCATCCTGGTCGACACCCCGGGCCTGCACCGGCCGCGGACCTTGCTGGGCAAGCGCCTCAACGACCTGGTCCGCGACACCTACTCCGAGGTCGACGTCATCGGGTTGTGCATCCCAGCCGACGAGACGATCGGTCCCGGCGACCGCTGGATCGTCGAACAGATCCGCTCGGTCGCGCCGAAGACGACGTTGATGGCCATTGTCACCAAGACCGACAAAGTGCCCAGGGACCGGGTGGCCGCACAGCTGGTCGCGGTCAGTGAACTCGTCCCGAACGCCGCTGAAATCGTCCCGGTGTCAGCCGTTTCCGGGGCGCAGGTCGACGTGTTGATCGAGGTGCTGGCCGCCGCGCTGCCCCCCGGCCCGGCCTATTACCCAGACGGTGAGCTCACCGACGAGCCCGAAGAGGTGCTGATGGCCGAGCTCATCCGGGAGGCGGCCCTGGAGGGTGTCCGCGACGAGCTGCCGCACTCGCTGGCCGTGGTGATCGAGGAGGTCGAACCGCGGGATGATCGCGACGATCTGATCGACGTGCACGCCGTGCTCTACGTCGAGCGGGACAGCCAGAAGGGCATCGTCATCGGCAAGGGCGGTGCCAGGCTGCGGGAGGTCGGTACTGCCGCCCGCACCCAGATCGAAAAGCTGCTCGGCACAAAGGTATACCTGGACCTGCGGGTAAAGGTCGCCAAGAATTGGCAGCGTGACCCCAAACAGCTTGGCCGGCTTGGCTTCTAACGGCGTGTGCCGTTCACCGCCGAGCGCGGCAACCGGCCGGCGCGGGAATGTCCACTCATCACGTCGCCGTTGAACACGACGTCGAAATCGAGGTTGAGCCGCATCGGCTTGCGCACCGACTGCCGCCAGGTCACCCGTGTCCCGCCGGATGCCGGGCTACTCGAAACGCCTTGTAGGTCAACCGTTTCGTCCTGGTAGGTGGCGGTGCCGGACCAGCCATCCGGTCCTTGGGTGAAGAGATATTGCACCGCGAGAGTGCCGATCGGGGTCTTGATCCGCACGTCCCAGTCGCCTGCAAAGCTCGATCCAGATCTCAACTCACACCTCCACCGGTTCCCGGCCGGCGCTGCGCCACACCACGCCCCGGCGTTCGTATTCGAAGAGCTGCTCGACGGCGTGCGCGACGCGGGGGCCGTACCACCGGTCCAGCAGGTGCAGCGCCAGGTCCAACCCGGACGTCACCCCGCCCGCGGTGACCAGGTCGCCGTCGTCGACCACCCGGGCGGGCACCGCGTTTACCCCAGCGGCGTCCAGCAGGCCCAGCCCCAGGTGATGGGTGACTG
The DNA here is from genome assembly GCF_059812345.1 of Mycobacterium sp. NGS59. Taxonomy (NCBI): domain Bacteria; kingdom Bacillati; phylum Actinomycetota; class Actinomycetes; order Mycobacteriales; family Mycobacteriaceae; genus Mycobacterium; species Mycobacterium sp. NGS59. Next base: position 8,415 of record NZ_JCALCN010000013.1, on the reverse strand, counting down.
CGTGGCGCCCCTCGATCAGACCCGCCATCGCCAGGATCACCGAACCACCGCACACCGCCGTCACGGTGATCTCCGGATTGCCGAATGCCTGCTCCAGCAACGGAGTCAGCTTCGTCTGCGCCGCCTGGGCCAGCAACACCGGTATGGTTTCGACGCCGTCGTCGGGGTCGCCGCCGACCGGTCCGCTCGCTCCGGGTAGCAGCACGCAGCCACTGCGGGTCGGATCGAGCGCGGCCGTCGCCGCCAGCGTCAGGCCGCGCGTGCCACTGGTCACGTCGCGGGCGCCCTCCGCCGACACCAGTGACACCTCCAACTCGCCTCCCACGAATTCGCTTCCGGCAGCGAGCACTTCGAACGGCGCGATCACATCGAGCGGGTCGAACCCGTCGTAGAGCACTAGTTGCGCATGCATGCCACTCATCGTGGGGGGCGCCATCACTTCTCACCAGTGGCCTGATTGCCATCCTGCATCGGTATATTGCCAAGCCATGCACAAAGTGGCGGTCTTGGCTGAGCCAGATGTCATCGCGTTCGATATGGCCATCGCGATCGAGACGTTCGGCCGCGTCCGACTGGCCGACGACACGCCGGGCTACCGCGTCCGGGTGTGCGGATGTGCGCCCGTGGTCTGCGCCGGACCCGTCGGCATCACCACCGATTTCGGGCTGGACGAGCTTTGCGATGCCGACACCATCATCGTGCCGGGACGCAACGACGTGACCACACCCGTGCGGGACGATGTGGTGGTGGCACTAAAGGCGGCCCACGACAAAGGAATTCGGATAGCGTCGATATGCACCGGCGCGTTCACCCTGGCCGCCACCGGGGTGCTCGACGGCAAGCGTGCGACCACCCATTGGGTCGCGGCGGAAATCTTTGCCGCCAGGTATCCGGCCGTGCGGCTCGATCCCGATGCGCTCTACGTCGACGAGGGCCAGATCCTGACCTCCGCCGGAGCGTCAGCCGGATTGGACTTGTGCCTGCACATGGTCGCCCGAGACTACGGTTCGGCGGTGGCCGCCGACGCCGCACGCCTGGCTGTGGCCCCACTGCACCGCAGCGGGGGCCAGGCCCAATTCATCGTCCGCAACCGTCGTGTGGTCAACACCGAACTGGACGCGGTACTGGCCTGGATCGAAACCAGCGCGCACCTGCCGCTGACCCTTGCCGACATCGCACGCCAGGCATCGACCAGCGTGCGGACGTTGAACCGCGCATTCAAGCGAGAGACCGGACAGACGCCGTTGCAATGGGTCAACGGGGTGCGGATCCGGCACGCCCAGGAACTACTTGAGGCCACCGACGACGGAATCGAAACCATCTCGCGCCGAGTCGGTTTCGCGTCGACGACCAACTTCCGTGAGCAGTTCCGCCGACTCACGGGAGTGACACCGCAGAGCTATCGCAACACCTTTCGCCAAACTGCAGACAACACTCAGACGTGAGTCAAACCCCGTGCGTCGTAACAGTTTTCAACGTCGAGGTGGCGGCACACCGTGCATGGGCGGCGTGTTGTTGCCGGTGTTCCACCACACTTCGGGCTGTTTGGACGCCCAGCCGCTGACCGCCTCCAATTCGGCGGCCAACGAGATCAGCATGCCTTCACTGTTGGCCGGCCCCATCAGCTGCACCCCGATCGGCAACCCGTCGGAGGTGAAACCGGCCGGCACGTTGATGGACGGCCACCCGAGTACGTTCCACGGCCACGTGTACGGGCACGCGGCGATGATGGCGCGGTCGGTGGCCAGGCCGCTCAACCGGTCGAAGGCGCGCGCCTGCGGTGGCGGCTGGGCAGTGGTCGGCGCCAGCACCACGTCGACGATGTTGAAGATCGATCCGACCCGGCGCTGGTCGGCGATCTCGTGACGGCGCGCGCTGCGCAGGGTCGCCTGCGAGAGCATGTGGCCGGTGCGCATGTTGGACAACGTGCGGGGATCCCACTCGATACCGTCGCCGAGGCGCTCCTGCCACTCCCACAGCGCGGAGGTGGACCGGGCCAGAAAGTCCCACGACAACCGCAGCCCGTAGTCGGGGTTTCCCTTGACCACCTTGTGACCGAGTAGTTCGAGCTGCTCGCCGACCTTCAAAGTGGCGGCCAGGATCTCCGGATGCAGCTTGGCCCGGAAGAACGTGTACGGAAACCCGGTCGACAAGGCGACCTTGAGTTCGCCGGGGGCGATGCCGACGTAGTCGGAGGCGGTCAACGGTTCGGGCTTGTGCAGATCGCCCTCGACGTTGCCCGACGCCGCGTCCAGCACCAGCGCGGCGTCGGCCACCGTCCGCGCCAGCACGCCGTTGACGGTGATGCCGTTGAACGATTCCGGCTCCGGCCAGGTGGAGATGCGGCCGCGTTGGGGCTTGATGCCCACCAGGTGCGTCCAGGCCGCCGGGATGCGGACACTGCCCGCGCCGTCGGAACCGATCGCGGCGGTCACCAGGCCCGCGGCCACCGCGGCGGCGCTGCCGCCCGACGACCCGCCCGGGGTGTGCCGACGAGCCCAGGGATTTCGGGTGTGCCCGAACCCGGGCCCGCTGGTGAACGGCCACTGGCCCAGTTCGCAGGTGTTGGTCTTGCCGACAATCACCGCACCGGCCGCCTTGAGCCGGCGGACCACCTCGCTGTCCTGGGTCGCCGGCCGGACATACCCATCGGTGCCGTAGCGGGTCGGCACGCCAGCAACGTCGACGTCGTCTTTGATCGCGATCGGGATGCCCAGCAGCGGCGCCGTGTCACCGGCAGCGCGGTGCCGGTCGGCGGCGGCGGCGTCGGCCAGCGCCGACTCGGTCAGCACGACCCGGAACGCGTTCAATGTGGACTGACTCACATCGATGGCATGCAGCGATCGGCGGGCCAGTTCGGCGGCGGTGACCTTGCGGGTGGCCAGCTGGTACAACAGGTCGGTTAACGTGGGCAAGCGCTGGTAGCCGGAGCCGGACACGGCCCCGGAACCGGACTCGGAAGCGCCAACCACGGGGTACGAGACTATCGGCGCGGATACCCGCAATGTCGCGGCGGGGTGCAAAACTACGTGGCGATCGCCAGCGCGGCGGAGCCGGGCGCAGCGGGTCGCCACTAAGATCAGCGGGATGCGGCTGTATCGAGACCGGGCTGTTGTGCTGCGTCAGCACAAGCTCGGCGAAGCCGACCGGATCGTCACCTTGCTGACCCGCGATCACGGGTTGGTTCGGGCGGTGGCCAAGGGCGTGCGCCGCACCCGCAGCAAATTCGGTGCCCGGTTGGAACCGTTCGCGCACATCGACGCGCAACTGCACCCGGGCCGCAACCTCGACATTGTCACCCAGGTCGTTTCGATCGACGCGTTCGCCACCGACATCGTCAGCGACTACGGCCGCTACACCTGCGCTTGCGCGATGCTGGAAACCGCCGAACGTCTCGCCGGGGAAGAACGGGCGCCCGCCCCGGCGCTGCACCGGCTCACCGTCAGCGCGCTCCGGGCGGTGGCGGATGGGCGCCGGTCCCGCGATCTGCTGTTGGACGCCTACCTGTTACGCGCCATGGCCACAGCCGGATGGGCGCCGGCGTTGACCGAATGCGCCCGCTGCGCCACCCCGGGTCCGCATCGGGCGTTTCACATCGCAGCCGGAGGCAGCGTCTGCACGCACTGCCGTCCGGCCGGCGCGACCACTCCGCCGCTGGGCGTGGTGGACCTCATGTCCGCCCTGCACGACGGTGATTGGGAGAGTGCCGAGGCCGCGCCGCAAGCACACCGCAGCTACGTCAGCGGACTGGTAGCCGCGCACCTGCAATGGCACTTGGAGCGCCAGCTCAAGACGCTGCCGCTGGTGGAGCGGGTCTCCGCCAATCGCACCATCGCCGACCGTCGCCCCGAACCGATTGGGCAGGATGTCGAGTGTGGCTAACAGGGCCGAGCGAAAGCTGAAGTTCGCCGACTTTCCGCAACTGCCCCCGGCGCCCGAGGATTACCCGACCTTTCCCGACACCTCGACGTGGCCGGTCGTCTTCCCGCAGTTGCCGCCGTCGCCCGACGGGGGACCGCGTCGTCCGCCGCAACACACGTCGAAGGCGGTTGCACCCCGGATCCCGGCCGACCAGCTGCCCAACCACGTCGCCATCGTGATGGACGGCAACGGCCGCTGGGCTACCCAGCGTGGCTTGAGTCGTACCGAGGGCCACAAGATGGGCGAAGCGGTGGTGATCGACATCGCTTGCGGCGCAGTCGAACTCGGTATCAAATGGCTCAGTCTCTACGCGTTCTCCACGGAGAACTGGAAGCGTTCGCCCGAAGAGGTCCGCTTTCTCATGGGCTTCAACCGCGACGTGGTGCGACGTCGCCGGGAGATTCTCAACGAGATGGGCGTGCGGATTCGCTGGGTGGGTTCCCGGCCGCGCCTGTGGCGCAGCGTGATCAACGAACTCGCGATCGCCGAGGAAGTGACGAAGAACAACGACGTCATCACCATCAACTACTGCGTCAACTACGGTGGCCGCGCCGAGATCGCCGAAGCCACCAGACGGATCGCCGAGCAGGCCGCGGCCGGCAGACTCAACCCCGATCGCATCACCGAATCCACCCTCGCGCGGTACATGCAGCGTCCTGACATCCCCGACGTCGACCTGTTCCTGCGCACCTCGGGGGAGCAACGGTCCAGCAACTTCATGCTGTGGCAGGCGGCTTACGCCGAATTCATCTTCCAGGACAAGCTCTGGCCCGACTACGACCGTCGCGATCTGTGGGCGGCCTGCGAGGAATACGCCTCGCGTAACCGCCGGTTCGGGAGCGCCTAGTGCCGGCACTGCAAGAGCGACTCATGGCGATACTCGGAGAGGTGCTGGCCGTCGACGCGGAATCCGACGGGGCGCTGACAATACGGCACAACGGCACGTTCGCGTCGTTGCGGGTGGTGACCATCGCCGAGGACCTCGACCTGGTGTCGTTGACCCAGGTATTGGCCTGGGACCTGCCGCTGTCGAAGAAGATCAGCGACCAGGTGGCCAGGCACGGCCGGGACTCGAACTTCGGGTCGGTGACTCTGCTCGAAAAGGGGTCCAAGAGCGCCAAGACGGCGGACGTCTTACTGCGGTACAACTTTCCCGGCGGCGGGCTCACCGACGACGCACTGCGCACGTTGATCCTGTTGGTGCTGGACAGCGGTGCCCGCATCCGCGCCGAATTGACCGCCTGAGCGCGACCAGTGTGCGGCCGGCAGCACATTCGGCGGCCAGGGCTCAGCGGCAATCCGAGCAGGTGCCGAAGATCTCGATGGTGTGGCTGACGTCGGAGTAGCCGTGTTTGGTGGCCACTTCGGCCGCCCAGGCCTCGACCTCGTGGTCGCCGACCTCGATGGCCGAGCCGCAGCTGCGGCACACCAGGTGGTGGTGATGGTGATCCGAGCATCTGCGGTAGACCGCTTCTCCGGTGTCGGTGCGCAGCGAGTCGACCAGGCCTGCGGCCGCCATCGACTGCAGCGTCCGATAAACGGTGGTCAGGCCGATGTTCTCGCCGCGCCGGCGCAGCTCGTCGTGCAGTTCTTGAGCCGAGCGGAACTCGTCCAGCGTCTCCAACAGCGTCGAGATGGCCGCCCGTTGCCGGGTGGAGCGGACGCTTCCTGCGGTTTCGCTCATGTCACGTCCTCGCTGGCATGGGCAACCGCGTCGATGACGATGTGCGCCAGGTGATGGTCGGCCAGCCGGTACAGCACTTCGCGGCCGGACCGTTCCCCGGACACCACCCCAGCGGCCTTGAGGATCTTCAGATGCTGACTCACCAATGGTTGCGGAACACCCAGCGCGTCGACCAATTCGTGGACGCAGCGCTGAGATTCGCGCAACTGCAACACGATAGCGATCCGCACCGGGGCGGCCAGGGCGCGCAGCAATTCGCCGGCGGCATCGAGGATGTCCCGCGACGGTGGCGTCGGATAGGAGGGATGTTCCTCGAACCGGTCAGCACCGTGCTCGTGCGGACCGACCACGTCGTCGTCGGCGGCAGGAGCGGAATGTGTCCGGGGCGACGTCACCGTATGGAGTCACCACCTCTTGAAGTACCGAGCATTCGAAACAGCTTGAGACTCGCCGGAGAACCACCGTCGGCTGCAGCCAGCGACTGCCCTCCACTGTCACATGCATGATGATGCATGTCAAAGACCGGGGCGGTGGTCGCTACCATGACTGATGTTTTGCGGGCGGCGGTTGCCGTGCCCGCGTCTGCCAGATCCTCCGAAGGGAGCGCACGCCCCGTGGCGTCTGTCATCGACACCGTGGTCAACCTGGCCAAACGACGGGGCTTCGTCTTCCCGTCCGGCGAAATTTACGGCGGCACGAAGTCGGCGTGGGACTACGGCCCGCTGGGGGTCGAACTCAAGGAGAACATCAAACGGCAGTGGTGGCGTGCGGTGGTCACCGGTCGCGACGATGTCGTCGGCCTGGATTCGTCGATCATCCTGCCGCGCGAAGTATGGGTCGCCTCCGGTCACGTCGAGGTGTTCCACGACCCGCTGGTCGAATCGCTGATCACCCACAAGCGTTATCGCGCTGACCATCTCATCGAGGCCTACGAGGCCAAACACGGGCACCCGCCGCCCAACGGGCTGGCCGACATTCGGGACCCGGAAACCGGCGAGCCGGGCCGGTGGACCGAGCCGCGCGAGTTCAACATGATGCTCAAGACCTACCTCGGGCCCATCGAGACCGAAGAAGGCCTGCACTATCTGCGTCCGGAGACCGCGCAAGGGATCTTCGTCAACTTCGCCAACGTGGTGACCACCGCTCGCCGCAAGCCCCCGTTCGGCATCGGGCAGATCGGCAAGAGTTTCCGCAACGAGATCACCCCGGGCAACTTCATCTTCCGGACCCGCGAGTTCGAACAGATGGAGATGGAGTTCTTCGTCGAGCCTTCGACGGCCAAGGAGTGGCACCAGTATTGGATCGACACCCGGCGCCAGTGGTACATCGACCTCGGCATCGACCCGGAGAACCTGCGGCTGTTCGAACACCCGAGGGAAAAGCTGTCGCACTACTCCGACGGCACCACCGACATCGAGTACAAGTTCGGGTTCGCCGGTAATCCGTGGGGTGAGCTGGAAGGCATCGCCAACCGCACCGACTTCGACTTGTCGACGCACTCGAAGCATTCCGGAACCGAACTGTCCTACTACGACCAGGCCACCGACACCCGCTACGTGCCCTACGTGATCGAACCTGCCGCCGGGCTGACGCGGTCGTTCATGGCCTTCCTGGTCGACGCGTACCACGAGGACGAGGCGCCCAACGCCAAGGGCGGGGTGGACAAGCGCACGGTGCTGCGACTGGATCAGCGATTGGCTCCGGTCAAAGCGGCGGTGTTGCCGCTGTCGCGGCACGCCGATCTGAGCCCGAAGGCCCGCGACCTTGCCGCCGAGCTGCGCAAGTCCTGGAACATCGAGTTCGACGACGCCGGTGCGATCGGCCGGCGCTACCGTCGCCAGGACGAGATCGGCACGCCGTATTGCGTGACGATCGACTTCGACTCACTCGAAGACGACGCGGTCACGGTGCGCGAGCGCGACGCCATGACGCAGGAGCGCGTCGCGATCGACAAGGTAGCCGACTACCTTGCCGTGCGCTTGAGGGGCAGCTGATCTCGCGGGCGTGCGCGGTGGATAAAGCCGATCTTGTTTCGCCTTTTTCAGCGTAATTCGGCGGTTTATCCGTACGTCCGGGGATATCTCGTCAGACGAAGTTCATTCGAACTGACTTTTCAAATGTCGTGCGGAGCCGTTTCGTGGCAGACCTTTTCTGTGCCCATGGGGCCGGCTAGGCGTGACCGGTGTTGGCTGATGAGTTCAGATTTGCCGAAAATTTATCTGCGGCGGCGACGTCGGGTGCGGCCGGCGACGAGACGGGTCGTCGCGGCGTCGTCTATGGGCGGAAACGTCGGTGCCGCCTTGGATTCGGTGATGCCGCGGTCGCGACGCGGTGGTGGGAGAATCCTCGGGATGTGCATTGCGGCAGCAGAACTCCCGCGCGGGTGAACTGCGGAACGATGGTTGCGTCGGCGTCGTCTCGCGCCCTCATATTCTGGTGTCGCAAACCGTCCGCCAAACGAATCAGAAAAGCGGCCGATTACTCCGATTCGACGCCCGGTAATTCGAAAGTCTAATTCGTCGACATCGCGCTGGACAGCTGTCTGGCCCCGCACAGGATGGGCCGGACGGATGGCCGAATTCCCTCGAATGTCGGTGAAGGCGCAGACTTTCGGCCGGATTTGTTTTACGATGCGGCATGGACTGTCCTGTGTGACGGACGCCACCAAGAGTTGGAGCCGTTGACGCGGCTGGCTGGGTTGGGGTTGCGATGTTCTTGGATTTTGCGTGGTTGCCGCCGGAGATCAATTCGGCGCGGATTTTCGCTGGGGCTGGGTCGGGTCCGTTGCATGTGGCGGCGGCGGCTTGGGA
>NZ_JCALCN010000012.1:0-141821 GCF_059812345.1 Mycobacterium sp. NGS59 | reverse complement strand
ATCTCGGGGTCGAGGGTGGCGGCGTGGTGGGTGAGCAGCTCGACGCGGTAGGTCAGCAGGCGCGCGTATTGGTCGGGGCGCAAGGGGTGTTCGGCGTTGATGTCGTGCAAGTGTTCAGCGGCGGCGGCGAGCAGGTCAGGCGGGGGCCAGTCCGAGGCGGCCACTGCGGCGACCAGTGCGGGCCAGGCGTGGTCGGTGATGATCGCTTCGGCGACGACCGTGCCGAACAGGGCGTGCAGCTGCGGGGTCCAGGCCGGTCGCAGGGTGGTGTCGGCGCGATCCAGCGACGGGGGGGCCAGCGTGCCGGCCAGGCGCCACCACAGGGCGGCGGCGGGCATTTCGGACGGGAGTGGGCCGTGCGCGGCCAGGGCGTCGCGCAGCAGGGTGTCGATGTCGGCGCCTGCCTGGGCGGCGTCGTTGAAGTGGGTGGCCAGACGCGGCCAGAACGGGTCTGCGGTGATATGTCGGTCGTAGGTCGCGGCGAGCCCGCGCCAACGCTCGGCGTCGGTGCCCGTGCGGGTGAGGGCGGCATCGAGACGGGCATGGATCAGGTGCTGGAAGACCTTGGAGCGGTTGGGGTGTTGGTCGGGGCCGGTGATGCGGGTGTCGGCCGGATCGACGCCGTGGGCGGCGCGGAAGACGGCGATTTCAGCCATCAGCGCAGTGCGCTGACCCAGCAGTGGGCGCGCCCACGCCGGGGCGCTGGCAGGCTCCCACCCGCGGGCGGTGGCGCGCACGGCGTCGGCGAGTTCGGTGACCAGTTCGGCTCGCGCGTGCAGGTAGGGTCCCCACTGGGGGTGGGTGTGCAGGGCGGTGGGTGTGGGGTTCAGCCAGCGCAGCGGGGCGGGTTGTGGCGCAGTGGTTTCGCCGCAGATGGGCAGGCGCCAGTCCAGCACGGCGGCGGGATCGATCACGTCACCGAGCGGGGTGGCCGCGGCGTCGTGGAGGGCGGCGACGGGGTCAGCACCGCCCAGGGCGAGCAGGGCCAGGTTGCGGCGCAGCACCGGCCACCCGGGGGCATCGGTGACGCGGGTCCCGAGGTCGGCGGCGGCGGCGTCGATGGCGGTCATGACGGTGACCCCGGCGCGGTGTTCGGCGCCGGTCGAAAGGGCATCGGCATACATCGCGGCCGCGCGGTGAAGGCGGGTGAACGGGTCGGCGTCGGCGGCCACGCTCGTGTGGGCGGATTGCTGTGCGCCGTCGCGGCCCAGGATGGCCGTAAGGACGTCGACAGCGGTGGGGGGGTGGGTGGCTTTGGGCGCAAGGATGCGGTGCGGGTCGGATTCTGCGGTGGAGCCGTAGAAGTGGTTTTCGGTGCGTCCGCGGGTGGCGGCGACGTAGAGCTGTTGGCGGGTCAGCCGGTCGGAAATGACGGTGTGGCAGGTGCCGTGGGTGCCGCGCCCTCCGGCGGTCATGCCCTGGGCGGCGTTGATGGTGGCGGCGTATCCCAGGGTGGAGTGGGTCCTGACGTAGCGGGCGGGCAGACGCACACTCGTGGCGCGGCCTCGTAGCGGGACGACGGTCAACGAGCCGTCGTCGTGGACGGTGCGAATCCTCCAGCGGTGACCGTTTTTGACCCAGCCGCCGCGGCTGGTGGTGGAGATCCAGCGGGCGTTTTTGCGGGTGGCGATGGTGTCACCGGCTGAGGCGGTCAAGCCGTCGGCCAACGTGACGGTCGCCGACGCTAACGGCGGCCTCGCGGCGGTGCCGACCGCGGTGAGGCGGTCCAGGCGGGCGCGTTCGTTGAGGTGGGCGACCAGCTCGTTGGTGGGGGCCAGCAGGATGGAATCGCGCCCGGCCGCACGGTCAGCCGCCCACGCCTGGTAGGCCATGTCGGCGGCATGTTGGTCGGCGCCGACATGGACACGGCCGTGGTCTATGTAGAAGCCGATCCCCGCGGGGTCGCCGGCGCGGATCGCCAGGCTGGCGGCGGCTTCGGCCTGCCCGGTTTCGGGGTGGGTGAAGCGCACGACGGTGCTCAGGGTGACCGCGTCGTGGCGCTGCGCCAGATCGCGCAGCACACCGCCGGCCGAGATCGACGACAACTGCTGATCGTCGCCGATCAGGCGCACGCTGGCCCCACACGCCAGCGCATGACTGATGAGGGTGTCCAGGTCGGTAGTCGAGGCCATACCGGCCTCGTCGACGATGAGCAAGGTTTTAGAGTCAATGCGGTCGAACCACCGTCGCGCCGGATCGTCGGCAGGGGCCGGTGGTCCGCTCCCGGTGCCGGTGAGCTGCACCAGTTTGGCGATGGTATCGGTGGTCGAACCAAGGTCTTCGGCCAGGACTTCGGCCGCTCCGGCGGTGGGGGCCAGGCCGATCACCGTGCCGCCACTGGTACGCCATGCCGCGGCCAATACGGCCATGGCGGTGGTTTTCCCGGTGCCCGCCGGAGCCAGCGCGAGCTGGACCCGCGCCCCGGAGGTGGCCATCTCGCGGACCAGTGCGATTTGTCCGTCGTTGAGGGACAGGCCGTTGTTGGCGGGGCCTTCCAGCAGCGCCAGGCCGATGCTGCCCGCGTCGACGACACGGCCGTCGACGCGGGCCGCGGCGGCCAGGATGCGCCGCTCAGCGGCCAGGATGGCCGCACTCGTGTAGAGGGTGGAGTCGTGGCGGGTATAGACACTGGAACCGTCGGCGCGGCGCAGTGCGGCGGGTTCGTTTTTGTCGGTGTCAGCGTGGCTGGTCAGGGCCAGACTGTGCCCGCGCAGCGCGGCGGTGACGATGCGGTTGACCAGCTCGGGTCCGCCGGGGTGATCGGCGTAGCGCAGCTGGCGTTGGGCTTCGGCGCGGACGTGGTTGATGGTCCAGGTGCCCCGGTGCTCGGAGACGGTGTCGATGACACTAGCGGCCTGCTGGTGCACCCAGGTCTCGGTGATGCTGACCTGTTGTGCCGGTGCGTGATTGGTGACGGCGGCGATCATGGTGCTCAGTGCGCGCTGGCTACCCAGGACCTCCACAGCCTGGACGCGCCAGGTGTGGCGCTGCTCGGCCAGCGAGCGGGGTTCGTGTTTGGCTTGGCGGGTTTCCAAGGTGGCTTGCTGGGACAGGGCAAGCATCTCCACGGCGGTGGGTTCACGGTCGTGTTCGGTATGGAATTGTTTGGCCAGCTCGCCCACCCGGTGGTCGATCGCGGTGCTGCGTGAGGAGTATTTCTCGTTCAATTCCTCGGGGATGCCGTCGATTTCACGGACCGGTCGCTTACCGCGTGTGGACCCTCGCGCGGTGAACCGCACACGCAGCTTTTCGACCAGCAACGCTTCGATGCGGGTGTTGTAGAACTCCGATGCCGCGACCGCGGCGCGGTGCAGGGTGGCGCCATCGAGGGCCCGCCAGCGCCCTATTTCGTCGGGGCCAATGACGTAGACCTTATTGCTGACCGCGGCGTGGGTGTGCAGGTTAGGGTCCCCGGCCCGGGAGTCACGGTGATCGAAGGCGGCCACGATCAAACCGGTGGTGTTGACCTGGGCCACACCACCGGCTCCCATGCGGGAGAACGCGGCGTGCTGTTCGAGGAATTGCAGGGTCTCCTCCACTGCCTGGTGGTGGCAGTCTTCGATCGCGGCGGCGATCGGGGGTGCGGCGATGGCCCACAGTGTGGAGACGGATTTGACCGGGGTGAAGGTGAGGTCATAGCCGGCCACCGCGGTCGATGCCGCGCGGGAATGGGCGGCGATGAAACCGGAAAGTTCCCGGGCGTCTGCCGGTGGGCGAGCGTAGGTTTGGGCGAACAATTCCTGTCCGACGGCGGTGCGCAGCCTTGCCCGGATGTCGGGGTCGATGCTGGCCGAGACCTCGGCGCCGAGCGTGAGGTTGTAGTCGCGGTAGGTCTCGCGCAAACGGGTCAGGAAACGGTTTTCGGTGCCGTGAACGCCGAACGGCCGGCCCAGCCGTGAGGCCATACGGGCTCCGGCCGCACCGGCGCCCAGGGTGGTCAGAAGACGGGTGATCTGTTCGGCGTTGGGATGCAGGCCCTCGCCGAACAGCGCCTTCATCTGCTCTTCGCTGACCTGCGAACCTTGTTGCACTGTCCAGTATTTGGCGACCAGCGGATCGCAGGCGTCACGGGCGGCCGGGGTGGCCAGTGCTGCCAGTCCGCGGCCCATCCACCGGCCCGGGGATTCACCTTTTTCGGTGTAGTACTGCGCCAGGGTGGGCCGGCCACGCTCGGTGGCATCGCAGGCGGCGACTTGGCGGATTAAATAGAGATAGCCGTCGCCGGCGGTCAATTTGTGTAAGCCCATCACTGCGTCATCACCTCAAGCCTGAAACTAGGGGCGGCCAAGTCCCCAGATAACGGCCGTTACCAATCCGTGACCCTGAGTGCAAGAGGTGTGATGTCCGGCGGTAGGAAAAAGTTAGGGTACCCTAAGTGCCGTTCGGGTGCGCGGTGAGTGGTCGGGTGCGAAGCCTGGTTAGGGGTGCCGCCGGAAAGATTTTTGGCTTGCGTTGCGGCGCTGGGGGGTTGGTGGGGCTTAGCGTGTGATCCATGGCGAACACAGTGATCAGCAAGGCGGCCCGCCGCGCAGCGCGGCAGGCCGCCAGCGCCGCCCAGGACGAGGTGGTGCGCCGCACCCGGGCCAACGTCGAGGATCTGGGAAGGTACTTCTCCGCCCGCGAGCGCGCCGAGGCGGTGGACGGGTGGCTTGAGGCGCGCCAGCAGGTGTTGCGCGAGGATGCGCAGCGCCGCCGGGGTGCGCAGCGGGTGGTGTGCGGGCAGGCGCTGGCCGCGATGCGCGATCGGGGGGAGCCCCTGCGCGAGATCGCGCGGATGGCCGACGTTTCCGAAAAGCAAGCCCGCGAACTGATTCGGGAAGCCGAAACCGCCGCTCAGAATGCCGGGCCAGTGGTGCAGGACGAGCCGACAACGGCGGTGCAGCCGCCGGCCGCTGACGACGCGGCGGCACCACCGGTCGCTGACCCTGCGGGCGGTGCCGTCGAGGCGAACGGGGCGGCGGTGGAGGCGATCCAAAACGGTGCCGCCGCTACGCCGCTGGCGCCGTGGGCAGTGGGCTGAATTAGCCGAAGCGGACGTCGGCTGACACAAAAACTCGTCAATGTTCTAGTCGGCGCCGAGTGCAGACTGGTGAAGTCGGCAAATCATGGGACGGCGTATCGCGACAGTTACGATTGAGCGGCGTCTACAGCGAGCGCTCCAACAACACTTGCCCGCTGTCGGCGTAAACCACTTGCACTGCGGCGATCTGATCAGCCCGCGTCGAGATGCTGCCGGCGGGCGTGGCCGTGTGGCCAGGTTCAGCCAGCCATGTCGCCAACTGGGTTCGGCTGCCGTCGCGACCGACCACGACCATCGCCAGCCTGTCGTGGGGGGCATCCAACGGAGCCAGACAGTCGGATCTCATGTTGATGGAGGTGCCCCAGCGCTCCGGGGTGACCCACACCTTCGATGTCAGCAACTTTGTCCCGACTTGCGCCATTTGCAGGGCCGAAAACGTCGTCTGCGGCGGCGGTGTGGTTGTGAAATAGCCGTGGACGCCGATAAAGACGCTGATCGCGATCACTACCGCGGCGGCAGCGGCCGTCCAGGCGATCACCCGGGTATGGTGGCGGCGCCAGCGCACGGTAGCCAGCAAGGACGGCAGCAACTGCGGCGACATTTTCGGTACGGATGGGTGGTCGAGCTCGTTGATCGCAGCGAGCTTATTGAGTTCAAGTTGCGAAAGCAGGGCCGGCATGCCGGACAGTTCGGCGATGGCTTCCCGGCATGCCGGGCAGTGCGCCATGTGCGCCTCGAATTCACGCCGGTCGGCGGCCGATAGCGATCCGAGCACGTAGGCGGCATCCCATGTCGCGTAGCGGTGGTTATCATCGGCGGACACATCCCGATCACTGGGTGGGCCGAGTCCCCGTGGCGACGTCATCATGACAATCGATCTCCCGCTTGCCATCACATATTCGGGCTGACGGACCGTGGTGCAGTGTTGGTGGAAAGCCAAGTACCTATTGCCATTTGGTATTCGGCGGTGATAGGTGCCCGGATAGGATCCAGCGCGGTCATCGCGTCACCCCAATACCGTGCAGCCTGAGTCGGGTTACTCGCCCAATGATTATCGTGACCGCGACCCGTGCACAGCCATTCCCGCGGCGACCGCTCGGCCTCGCCTACGGCTTGCGGATACTGCCATGCTCGCAGGATTTTGTCCGACAGGGCGTCCGCGGCGCGGGCTCGCATGCCGGTGAGCCACACTGCGTAGCACCCCGAGACAGCAGAGTGTCCGTCGTAGCGGGCCCTCATCGCTGTGGCTTTGGGAGCCGCTGTGCCAGCGTCTTTGGCCATTCGAGCACCTCCTGTTCTTGACACGAGTCAAACGCCGGTTCGGTTCATAAAGTCCGTTCGCAGTCGCGCCGCGTCGAAGCGGCCGGCGCAATGTGCTGCACGCTCGAGTGCGCTCGTGCACTTCGCGAGTCGAAGCAGGATCCGACACACAAACTTTGACTTCTACCCGCTGGATCCCCGGGCCGGTGGAGCGACCACGACGTCTCCACATCCGTTCGGGCACAACGCATGCACTGTCCACGCTTCACAGCGCAGCGAATAACCGGACGTAACCGGCGGCCGAGGTAACGACCTCCCCGGTGATTCGTTGCACGCGTTCAGCAGTCGCACGGCCGTGCGGCCCACCGGCTGTCCGGAGTAGTCAAGGACCCGACCTGTGATGATCGTTTCCTTCCTGTTGTCGACACCGTTTGGTAGCGCCGTCTTTTCCTTGGGTCGAGAGCTCATCATCGCCTTCCCATTCGAGTTGACTCGCCCCCGCAAGCGGTACTCACTCCGGCCACCGATGTGGTTTCCGAGATTCTGTTGCTAAGTCGATGTGCGCTAACACATACTGTCTATGTACGTAGATCGTGCATTACTATCTACGTACGGAACAAGTACTGCGTACGGAGCAAGTATCTTGTTCGAATGTCGGGGGTCCGCCTCAGAAGCACGTGAATGGACTCGACACCGGTACCCGGGAGGCCCATGATGAGGATTCGAGGATTCGGGGAGCTTGAGGCGGTGGTGATGGATCGCATTTGGGGCCGCGACCCGGCCGCCCCCACTACGGTGCGCGAGGTGTTCGATGAACTTGCCGCTGAGCGCACAATCGCATATACGACGGTGATGTCCACAATGGACAATCTGCATACCAAGGGCTGGCTGAGGCGAGAACGCGACGGCAAGGCCTACAAGTATTGGCCCACCCTCTCGCGCGAGCAGCACAGCGCTCGGCTGATGCGGGAGGCACTCGACGGCGGCGGTCACCCCGATCTGGTGCTTCACCACTTCGTTGCACAGATCGGCCCGGAAGAATCGGCACGATTGCGTGCTGCGCTGCGCCGGTTGTCGAAATGAAAACGGGTCAACAGTGAGCATCGCGGTCTGTCTGCTGTTGTACAGCCTGACGATACTGGTCGCCGGGCCGCCCGTTTTACGCGTGTTGACCCGGCACGGACATGCCCCCCGGTTTGGGGTTGGGGCCTGGTTGGTCGCGATCGGCACGGTGTTGCTGAGCTGGCTTGCGGCAGCGGGGACGATCGTCATCGATCTGGTCACTCACTGGAGTTACCCGCGAGTGCTCATCCACTCTTGTCTTACGTGGGTGCATGTCATGGTGAGTGACAATGCGGGGGTCGCGGCGATCACGCTGGCTGTGATCGCCACTGCGCTGGCGCTGGCCGTGGCTTTCAGTGTGCGCCTGGCCAGGACGTTAGCGCGGATGCGCGCGCGAGGCTGCGCGCATGCCGCGGCGGTGCAACTGGTCGGTCATCGCAACGGAGGCGCGTATGTGGTGGTGGAAGCTGAGGAACCTGCCGCCTACTGTGTGTCGGGCCGCCCGCCGGCGATCGTGGTGACCAGCGCCGCCCTGGCTGCACTCGAGGATGATGAGTTGGCCGCCGTGCTTGCCCACGAAAGGGCCCACCTCGCTGGGCACCACTCGGTGGTGGTCACCACGTTGCGCGGTCTTGCTGCAGTGTTTCCGAAGCTGACCCTCATGCGCGAGGGCGCCAGCGAGGTGTCGCGGCTACTGGAGATGTGCGCCGATGACGCCTCGGCGCGCCGGCATGGCCCCGCGGTGTTGCTGTCTGGATTGATCACTATGTGCCGCACGACCCCAGCCGGGGCCCTCGCGGCCGCCGATGTGGCCGTGCTGGCACGCGCCGAACGGCTCGCGACGCCCCCGCGGGACCCCGCGGTAGCCAGGGCTCGGGCAGCGCTGATCAGTCTCATCGCAGTCATGGTGACGGCGCCGGTCATGGCAGCGGCACTGGCCGCGTCCGGCGTCCTGCTATGCGGGATGTAGTGGTGGCCGTGGCGACCAAGAAGACCCATAAATGGTCAATCGTATGGAAATTGGCGACGCGCTATCGCCGTCGCATGCGGTGACTTTGACCGCCGCCGATTTCAACCGCACGGTTGGCCGCTCCGTCAACGAGTTAGAGAGGTAACAGCGATGATGATGTGGCATCGCGGCCACTGGTTATGGGACGGGTCGATCCCGCTGACCCTGGCGACAGTGGTGTTCGGGGCGCTGCTGATCAGCGCCGTCGTACTTGCAGTGCGGTACCTGCTCTCCTTGCAGGGCACTGGCACAGCCCCAGCTGCCGGACTCAGCAGGGCGGAAAGTCTGCTCGCCGAACGTTTTGCCCGCGGCGAGATCGACGATGATGAATACCAGCGCAAGCTAAGGCTCCTCCACCAGCACCGCTAAGTCCGAGGTCCTGGTTTGCCACGCGGCAGCCCGCAGCGGCTGCTCTCGAAAGGCGCTGACAGTGCACCGGCTTCCCGACTGCCCAGGCACTGTCCTTGAAGCTCCAGACTGGGGCGACGCGATGTTCGGCCTGACGGCAAGCGGCAAGCGCATCCTCGCGCTCGCGCACGGCAGCCCCCGACCAGGCAAGGAGTGCGCGCGTTGTGTCCCGCTCTGCAGGGCCGACGCGGCGCCCACTGGCGTAGAAGCTATCTCTCCACGGGAGGTTTCTGCTTAAAAGCAGAGGCTTCGGATGGGTGACAGACCGGTCATCACCCTGTTGAAGTTGGGGTTGTCGTGCGGGGGCCAGACGCCAGGCCCAAGCGCGGCCCGGTGCCCCGCTCAAGTCCGCTCACCCGTAATGGGTGGTTGAACGTGCACACGAACCGGACTACTGGTCTACTACGTAGAACAGTAGAGTGTTCATTACCCCCGCAGGAGAAATCCATGACAGACACCGCGCCGCGCGGCATCTAGCCTCGCGAGTCGGTGCCAGCGCCTCCCTTGGACTTCGTCACCGTCCCGCTGGCCGGATGACCAAATTTCCAGCGGTCGGCCTTTGAACACACTCGTGCGGTAGCCGTTGACTTCACACACAAAGCGGTTAGCTCGGACTCGTCGACACCTTCGCCCCGCAGAGCCGCGGCCTCGTAAGTCATTGCGGTTTCATTCTTTTGCGGTGCCGGCTTCTGCAGCAGCGGATACTGCCGACCGCGGCAAGCACCACAACTAGCCAGTTATGCCGCCATTGCGCATGGAGTGAAAACCCAGATGTGTGTGGCCCGGGAAGCGATCCTGCGCGGCCGACGCCGTCGAGGCAGGCAGGCTTGCCACGCGAAGCCCGTCTAAGTCCCGCACAATGACTTCATACTGAGCTACTAAGTAGTATAGTATGTCGCGAAACCTCTTCCATTCAAAGGAATCCGATGACAGTCACCGCACCCACCACTCCGAATCGGTCTAACTGGCTCTATCAAGCCCTCGCTATCGTCGGCATCGCAGTGGGCATTTTTATCATCGCAGCCGGCATGTATCTCCTCATTTTCCCTCCGCCCTGCTGTGCCGGCATGTGAGCCGGATGCCTTCGCGATCGGAGAGAAACGTATGGAGTACGGGACATATCCTTGTGGTCGCAGGTCGTTGATGTCGCTCGCTATTTCCGATGCGTTCGACCGCACGCGTCCCAGAGATAGCGGAGGCGGGTGATCGCCAATGGTGACGCTGTATCAGGCATCGGGCGCGACACGAACACGGAGGTGGCTGGGCAAGCATGGAGCGACCGACGTCGTTGGGCCCCACGAGGCACGGGGGCTCTTTCGTATGTGGGCCTGCCCCCCTGTACAGGGTCGTTGGCGTGGCGCACGGTGCTGATCTCTTGCGTGAGACGGCGATCCCTTGGACTCGCCGATACTCTGCCGACGCAAACGTCCCGCCGGCTGGCGGCAGCGGTCACGACGCTCGACGCTCGACGCTCGAGATAAGACCTACTTAGTACTGCAGTATTCGATGTAATCGACGTAGCTCAGGAGGATTACGATGTCGGACCCTAGTCACCCAGCCGCAGACCAACCCGGGACAGACGCAGGCCCCGAAAACCGAACTAACACGCGCCCGGTCAAATCACGTTGGGTGTTCCCGACTCTCGCCATCACCGGGGTCGCCGTCGGGATTTTCATCGTCGGAGCCGGTCTGTTTCTGCTGTTCGCACCCTCGAGCTGGCACCCCGCCAAGAAGGACTGTTGTGTATCAATGGAAGCCAAGATGAAGACCATGAAGGACGATATGAAGAACATGCCCTGCATGGGCTCGCCCGCCTCGATGCCGGGCACGAGTCCGATGCCCGGCATGCCTTCGATGTCTCCGATGCCGAACATGCCGTCAATGCCTCCAATGCCGAGCATGTCCTCCATGCCGGGCATGCCAACACCCTCCAGGTGACACACCTGTTGCGTAATCTTGATCGACCGACTCATTCACGGGCCCAGCGCAACATCGGACTGCCAGCCGTTGTCTGAGCTTGGCATGCACCATCGCTCACAGGCCTCCCTGATCGCCGCCTCGGTGGCGGGTGGATCGTCAACTGCGCGTGCAACTAAGGGGCGTTGATGCTTGAGTCGCTTCGGCCGCGGTAGCGACCGCGTTGAACTCTGACGGCGGCCACCCGCTCAAGGTGGCCGGCATCCCGACGGTGAGGCCCGTACTGGCGCCCAAGCCCCCGATTCGTAGGACGGCAGGCTAATTCGCGCGGTGCTGGTGCGCGGTGACTCCGACTCGGGCGTGCCGGACAACTCGGCTGGTCGCGCACCAGCGCGGCATCAGCCAGGCATCACCGCCGAGTGCGGTCGTGACCGCGAGATCCAGCACCGTCTTGCCCGGATCATGCACCGATCGCGCCAGCCGCCATAAGCCCGGCGTTTGCTGGCACGGCACGCAAGGAGCGGGAGCCGAGGGCGGCCGGCTTAGCCGCGTTGGCCGGTGACGAGTTCGGAAAGGGTCCGCGGGCGCCGATGGTTCCGGGAACGTGGAAACCCGATTAGTGCAACCAGCCCGGGCCGGAGTTGGACGACGCACTGCCACATGTTCGAAACGCCTATCTGTGCTAGCCGAGGATGGGGACAGGGGATCCGACGCGCCGCGGCATTGCCGTACTCCGTCGGTGGCTGCGCAGTCAGGTGTTGATCCGAGGCGGCGATCATTCGGTGCCCGGTTTTGGAACGCCCCCGATGGTCCCTCGCCGGTCGGGCCTCGGCTAAGTGTCGGGCTGTTCTGTGTGTAAGAACGAAACAGTGGGGGCGGATACCCGCACATCGAGGCGAATGCGAACCGGGGCTGTCTCCAATTGCCAGGACGGCACCCCACCTGTACCCTATAGGGGTATGAGGTTCGTGTGGGAACGGATGGCTCCGTCTCCGATTACCTCGCTGCCGGTCACGGCCTGTGGAATGTGGATTACTGACGACCGCCGATCGTTAGGTCGGCAACTAAAGCCGCTTCGCACAATTTCCGACATTGCTCATCGCCGCCAGGCTTCAGGCATTCTGCGGGCGGCTAACGCACCGTGGCAGCCGCGGTGGCGACCGGTGATTGCCGTGGCCCTCGCGGTGTCGCTCCTTGCCCTCGTCGGCCACGCCGCCATGCTGCATTCCGAGACTCACCGGTCCCACCACCACTCCCATGCGCTCCTCTCCGAGGTAGGCGGGGCTTTTGCCGTCAACGTCAACCACGCCCATCTTTTCAGTGGGTCGATGACCGAATGTCACGACGTCTTGGCATCCGCGGTGTTGCCGCGGACAGGGGCCACCTTGGTGGATCTTGGCGTGGCCGTGGCAATGGTCGCGATCATCGCTTCGTTGGCCAGTCGGGTAGCGGCATCGGTCCGGGGGCCACCCGAATTTCCGCCCGCCGCCCTCGCCGGTCAAGACCTCTTGAGGCGGTTCTGCCTGTCTCGTCGCTGATCGAGCAGCGTCAGGTCGTGGTGCGCGCTGCATGACGGCCGGTGACCGCTGACCGACGTTTAATGCCGCCCATCTGCGGCGAGCCTGCGAAAGCGACGATAAATGAACAATCTCTTATCGATAGCAACCTGTAAACGCTTCGAGCTGTCCACTGACACTGCCGAACTACGCCACAGCGGGGGCCTGACCCCGAATTCACACAAAGGGCGGCACCTCAATTCGGCTGGGTGCGGCGTCACCGCCGGCAAACATCGCGAACCCGCCGGCCTGGTGGGCAATACACCGGTGCTGTGGATTTCGGGCCCCTTCAGCACCGATGACCGCGGCTATTGGGCCAAGCTTGAAGGCGCTAATCCCGGCGGGATGAAAGACCGTCCGGCTCTGCACATGGTGGAACGGGCCCGGGCCCGCGGCGAATTGCGGCCGGGCGCACAAATAATCGAATCCACCAGCGGCACCCTCGGGCTAGGGCTCGCGTTGGCGGGCCAGGTGTACGGGCATCCGGTGACCTTGGTGACTGACCCCGGGATGGAACCGATCGTGCAACAGATGCTGAGCGCCTACGGGGTACGCATCGACATCGTCCCCGAGCCGCATCCCAGCGGGGGATGGCAGCAGGCCCGCAAAGCCCGGGTGGCCGAACTACTGGGCGCCGACCCGCACGCCTGGAATCCCGACCAATACAACAATCCCGACAACGTCGACAGTTATCAATCACTGGCGCTGGAATTGCTCGACCAGCTCGGAAGCGTTGATGTCCTGGTCTGCTCCGTGGGTACGGGAGGTCACTCGGCCGGCGTAGCTCGCGTGCTGCGCCAAGCCAGCCCCGACCTGAAGTTGATCGGTGTAGACACCATCGGCTCGACGATCTTTGGGCAACCGGCCGCCGCCAAGCGGTTAATGCGCGGCCTGGGATCAAGTATCTATCCCCGCAACGTCGACTACCCGGCGTTCGCCGAGGCGCACTGGGTGGCCCCGGCCGAAGCGGTGTGGGCGTGCCGCACGCTGGCAAGCACCTACTACACCAGCGGGGGATGGAGTGTGGGCGCGGTGGCATTGGTCGCCGGCTGGGCGGCCCGCACCCACCCTCCCGGCACCACCATTGCCGCAATCTTTCCCGATGGTCCGCTGCGCTACTTCGACACCATCTACAACGACGACTACTGCCGAGAGAACGATTTGCTGACGGAGGTCCCGCCCACTCAACCCGCAGTCATCGACGACCCGACCGATCAGGTGGTGCAGTCCTGGACACGGTGTACCACGGTGCTCGACCCAACCGTGGTTAAGCAGTAAAAGGCTTTCGCTCAGTTCCGCAGCTTCGACCTGCCCAGCAAAATGTTCACTGGATTGCAAAATGGTCAATTCGAGAGAATCCCGCTGATGATTCCGAAAATCATTGTCATTGGCGCAACTACTGTCCTCGCCGTTCCGGGGTTAGCGCCGATGACCGGCTCTGAACCCTCAACGTTTGGTGTCCTCAGCTGTAGAAGTGCCTGTCGAACACAAGATGCGCCTGGCGGCCCTGCCCACAACAAGGAGGTCGAACTCGGAGTTTTGGAAGGTCTTCTATTTGTGCCGAGCAAGCCTCTGCGCGAAAATCCCAACTTCGGCTGACCAGGGGTGAAGCGCGGAAAAGATTCTGTCGGAGCCGAAAACGCTGCGGAGCCGCTCGACGACCATCCCATCCAGAGCAACGATCGCCACACCACGAGCGACCCCCACGCCCGCTTCAGAATGCTGAGAATTGGAGTATCTCCGTTGCCCGTGGCCCCCTTTGGCAGTGCGTCGTTCTCTTTGCCCGATGTCGCCGCCTTGGACGGCTCGTTGAGTTCAAGGGAGATGGCTTCCGCAGGGGGAGGTCGCCATGCCGATTTCGCCAGCAGTTCCGCGCTTTGGTGCCCCGGTAACCCGCGCCCAGACAGATCAGGGCAAAGCCACATCCGCACCCGTTATCGGCTCGCGGCGCTCCGCGGGAGTAGCCTCGGCTACCGCAGTGGTGTCGTGGGCAGCACCTCCCACAGCGGTCCCGCCGCAATGCCGAGCCCCAGGCTCAGTGCTGCCGCGACGATCGCGGCGCGCGCAGACCACCCGCCCGGGATGAAATCGTCTGACATTTGCGGCTTCTGGAACACCGGAGCGATCCAACGCAGATAGTAGAAGAGGCTCAGCAGGCTGTTGACAAACACCACCACGGCCAACCACGGGAACCCACCGTCCCATACGGCTATGGCGGTGGTGAGTTTTGCGACGAAGACACTGGTGGGTGGGGTCCCGACCAGCCCGAGCAGCGCCACCACCAGCGCCCCGGCCAGCCAGGGCCGGGCTCGCGCCAAACCACGGTAGGCGCTAAGGTCGCGCCAGTCGGGTAGTGCGGTGCTGACCGCGAAGGCCGCGCTGTTGGTCAGGGTGTAGGCGAGCAGGTAGAACAGCAGCGACGGCAGGGCCAGCTCGCTGCGACCGGCGACGGTGACAGGCACCAGTAGGTAGCCGACTTGGCTCACCGTCGACCACCCCAGGAGCCGACGAGGATCCTGTTGCCCGTAGGCGGCCAAGTTGCCCAACGTCATACTCGCGACAGCGAATATCGCGATCAGCAGTGGCCACGCAACGGTGTGCGGCACCACGGCGGCCACGCGGTACAGCGCGATAAGTGCGCCGATTTTGGGCACTGTGGTCAGGTAGACGGCCGCTACGCCATTGGCGCCTTGGGCGGCGTCGGGAACCCAGAAGTGGGCGGGCACACCGCCTGCTTCGAACATCAGACCGGCCACCACGGCCACGAGCCCGGTTGCCACCACCGCAGCTGGCGCGCCGCGCAATTGAGCGGCCAGTTCGTGATACCGGGTAGCCCCGCTGATCCCGTAGAGGACGGTCACGCCCAGCAGCAAAGTGATCCCGAACAGCGCGCCGATCAAATAGGTCTTCACAGCCGCCTCGGCCGCCGGGCCCGAACGGGACAGTCCGATCAACCCGTAAAGCGGGATGCTGGCCAGCAGGTATCCGGTGGCCAGGACGAGCAGGTCGTCAGTTCCGGCGAGCACCATGACGCCGGCAGTCGAAAACAGTAGCAGCGCATAGGTTTCGCTTTCCCGCGTTGTTGCTGCGATGTCGTCGCCGGCCAGCGCCAGGACTGCCAGTACGCCGATGGCGGCGGTGATCCGCGCCACTGCGGTGGTGGTGTCGACGGCGAAGGCTCCGTCGAACGCTGTCTGATCCGGGGCCGCGATTCCTACCGCCGCGACTACGACGACACCGATGAGCGCCGCGGCGGCGACGATTCGGGCCCACCATTGACGCTGGCGGGACAGAAATGAGCCGCCGATCAGGACCAGCAGCCCAATGCCGAATGTCAGCATCTCCGGCAGCATCAGCAGCGGCCGCATCGCGGTGTTCACCAGCTATCTCCCGACCAACCCGATCAGCGTGCGTCCCGCCGGTTCGATTACATCCAGCAGCGGGCGCGGCAGAACGCCGATCAAAATCGAGAGCGTAAGAAGTATTCCTGCCGAGCCGGTTTCGGAGGGGTGCAGATCGAGGAAGTTCTGCGAGTGGCCACGGGTCTGGCCGGTGAATATGCGCTGCAGGGCAAGCAGAAACAAGGCTGCGGTGATCAGGATGCCCGGTAGCGCGAGCGCGGTCAGTGGTGTGGCGGCGATGGCGCCGGTGAAGATTTGAAACTCGGCGATGAACCCGGAGAAGCCCGGCAGCCCCAACGAGGCGAACGCGCCGAGGGTGAACAGCACAGCCAGCTTCGGGGCCGGTGCAGCGAGACCGCCATAGGAATCCATGTCGTAACTGCGCGCCCGGTCGTAGAACACCCCGGCGAGCAAGAACAGCGCCCCGGTGATCAGCCCGTGGCTGACCATTTGTGTGACCGCTCCACTGACCGCCACCGCACGCGCCTGGTCGGTGCTGCCCGAGAGCAGGCCGGCAGCGCCGAGCGCCAGCACGATGTAGCCCATGTGGTTCACGGAGGTGTAGGCGACCATGCGCTTGAAGTCCTGCTGCGCCAATGCAACCAGGGCTCCGTAGAGCACCGAGACGACGCCGACGGCAATGATCACCCAGGCCCAGGCGCGCCAGGCCTGCGGCAGCATCGGCATCGCGATTCGCACGAACCCGTAGGTGCCCATCTTCAGCAGTACCCCCGCCAGCACCGCCGAGCCGATGGCCGGCGCGTCGGTATGAGCGGGGGGCAGCCAGGTGTGGAAGGGCACCGTGGGTGTCTTGACCGCCAGACCCAGCAGGATCGCCGCGAGGACCAGCCCGCCGGCCAGGGGGCGACCGGCCAGCGGATTGCCCGCGATCAGCTCGGGCATGTCGAATGTGTGCGGGTTGGCGGCGATGTACAAGCCGATGAAGCCCACCAGCAGCGCCAGTGAGCCCAGAAAGGTGTAGAGGAAGAATTTCAGCGCCGAGCGGGCGGCGTTACCGTGGCCCCATCCGGCGATCACGAAGTACATCGTCACGATCGACAGGTCGAAGAATACGAAGAACAAGATCAGGTCCGCGGCGACGAACAGACCCAGGCTCACCGTCTGCAGAAACAGGAACAACGCCGCCTGCGACCCGGGTCGGTCTCGACCCCGCAGCCCATAGAGCGCGCAGGCCAAGAAGATCACCGCCGACATGACCACCAGCGGCAGCGATATACCGTCGACCCCGATGTGGTAGCTGCTGTTGACCCCTGGGATCCAGCGGGCCCGCTCCTCGAAAGCCAGCCGGTTCGGGCCCGGTGTCGCATAGCGTGCCCAAACCAGCACCGTCAGCGACAGATCCGCAGCGGTTGCGGCGACCCACACCCAGCGGGCCGCGGCTATGCCCGACTTCGGTAGCGCAAGCACACCCGCCGCGGCAGCCAATGGCAGGAAAACGATCAAACTGAGCACCCGGTCACCTCACCGCGATCAGAAGCAAGACGGCTGCCACGACCACCACCACGGCAGCGAGGTAGTACTGGTGCAGCTGGCCGGTCTGCGGCTTGCGCGCCAGCGCCCCGAGCTGACGTGTGCGCGTCGCCACCGATTCGACCGCCGCATCAACACGACGGTCATCGATGCGCGCGGCCCACCGGCCGGCTCGTAGCGTCCCGGAAGCGACCCGGTCCACGGCACGGTCGAGAACGCCGTCGTCGAACCGGGCCAGCGCGTGAGCCAGGCGCAGGGTGGGACGGGTGACCACGGCGGTGGCGGCCCGCTGCAGACCGAGCCAGTTGGCGGCCCATCGCGGTTCGGGCACCCCCCAACGCACGACCGCAGCCACGACCAGAAGCGCTAACAAGGCCGAGGTTGCCAGTTCCGCCGCGGCCGGGTGGACGGTCGAGCGGTGGTCGAGGACACCGCTGAGTGTCGGCGCGATCGGCGGCAATGCGAGCGCCCCTGCCACGGCGGCACCCACGGCGAACACCAAAATGGGCAACTGCGCAAAGACGTTGAGCCCGTGAGGATTCGGCGAATCTCCGTTCGGCACTGGCGCACCCCACAGGGTGACGAGAATCTTCCCCGCGTAGGCCGCTGACAGCGCTGCGGCCACCAATCCCACGACGTAAAGCGCGATCGAATGGTCGAGTGCGACCGCTAGCACGGCGTCCTTGGTCGCCCATAAAGATAGCGGCGCGATACCCGCCAAAGCGGCCGCACTGATGGTGGCGGACCAGCCGAGCAGCGGCCATCGCCGGGCCACACCGCGCAGCGTGTCCAGCTGCTTGGTGTCCAGCAGCAGCAGCCATGCGCCGGCGGCAAGAAACAGGCCGGCCTTGGTGAGGGCGTGCGCGACCAGTTGCGCGGCGCCACCGCTGACCGTGCCCACCCCAGCTGCCATCACCACGAATCCGAGCTGCGCCGCGGTTGAGGCGGCGAGCAGCTGTTTGAGGTCGCGTTGAGCCACCGCGACAGCACCCAGCAATACCGCGGTCACCGCCCCCGTCCAGGCCGCCCATTCGGCTGCCCATCCCGTCGCTGCCAGCAGCGGCTGGATACGCAACAACAGGTATGCGCCCATGGCCACCATCGCCGCCGAGTGCAGTAGCGCGCTGACGGGGCTGGGACCCTCCATTGCCCGGGAAAGCCAGAACGAAAACGGCAACTGCGCCGCCTTGCCCAAGGCGGCGATGAACAAGCCGACCGCGATGACGTTGCGCCATGGCACGGTTGCCTGGGGCAGGTCCGCCAGCGCAAATCCCGCGCCACCGGCAAGGGCCGCGCCGGCGCCGACATACAGCCCCAGATCGGCGCAGCGGGTCGTCACGAACGCGGTGAGGCCGGCCGACATCCGAAAGTCGTCGCGCCACCAGAAGCCGATCAGCGCATACGACGCGGCCCCCATCACCTCCCACGCCAGCAGCAGCGCCGGCAAAGTGGCGGCGGTCGCGGTCAGTAGGGCGGCCGAGGCGAACAACAGCATCAACCCGTGGAATCGGCCTGCGGCTTCGCGGATGTCAGCCACGGCGAACACCAGGACCAGCAGGGTAACCACCGCGACGGTGGGGACCACCACCGCCGACAGGCTGTCCATGGACAGCCCGAACTGCCCACCAGCCACGAAAGCGACGCTGACAGCGGGACGAGTCATTGCCGCCACGATCGACAACCCGACCACGACCGCTGACGTCGCGACCGATATCCCAGGCGCCAACCGATCCCAGCGGCGCGTGAGAATCAGTGCCGCGCCGCAGACTGCTGGAAGACAGATCAACAGCCATAGGGCTGGCTGCGTTGTCGAAGTCACCCCGTGTCACCCGGCCAAGTCGGCAGCCGAGTCGGTCATGTCTGTGCGGCGTTCCCGGTGCAACAGCGTGGCCGCCGCGAAACCCATCGCCATCTCCACCGTCATGGCGGCGAGGATCACCAGCAGCACCACCTGTCCGGCCGGTGCGGGGGAACAGAACCACCAGAACCCGCCGGCCGCCAGAATGACTGCGTTCATCATCAGCTCGAGGCCCATCATCACCATGACCACGACCTGCTGGGAGAGTGCTCCGTAGAGGCCAATGCTGAACAGCGCCGCGGCCACCAGTAAGACGGTTTGCAGCGTCATCGCCCCAACCCGCCGGGTTGTGGATCGCTCGGGGGTCTGCGTTTGAGATCGTCGCCGAACCGGTCATAGCGCCCGCGGCGGGCGGCCAGAACGACGCCGGCGACGATGGTCGCGACCATCACCGGGCTGATGACCGTCATAGCCAGCATGCTGGGGCCCATCAACTCCTCGCCGAGCGCGAAGGTCAAATCCTTCGGCGGTGCGCCGCGCCGCGCGGGCCAGTCGGTCAGCAGGATCCCCGACGCCAACATCACGAACGTTCCGATCGCAGCGGCTAATGCGCGTCGGTTGTCGTGCACCATGCTCATGGGCATCAGCGCCGGGTTCATGCCCATGAACATGACCATGTAGACCGCCATCACCGCCATCTCCATCACCATCATCAAGATGATGACGACGCCGATGTAGTTCTGCTGCAACAGCACAACCACGACGCCGACCGCAATGAACGAAACGGCCAGAGCGTAGGTGGCGCGGGCCATGGAATCGACGACGAAGACCGCGGCTCCGCCCAGCACGGCGGTCACGGCTAGCAGGCCGAACACGATGTGGACAATCATCAGAGTCACGTCCTCACTGCGATGATGGCCACGACGAGGTCCTGAACAAGCGTGAGCGGCAACAGCACCAGCCACCCGATCTCTAGGAATTTTTCGGGCCGCAGCACCGGAAGCCGCCCGCCTAGCCACACGAACACCGACAGCACGGCGATGGTCTTGACCAACACCCAGGACCACGCCGGTAGCAGCGGACCCGCACCGCCGCCGAGGAACATCGGCACCGCGAACGCCGCACCAGCAGCCAAGAGGGTGAAGCGACCCGCCTGGAATACGAGTCGATCCACGCCGGACAGTTCTGCGCTGACACCGCCGGCAATATCAGCCCCCAGCGCCGCGGAGAAGGGCCCCCACACCGAAAAAGCCACTGCCCCAAGGCAATACACGACGAACGCGACCGGCATCCACACCGCGAACCATAGCCCGTGTTGAGCGGCGGCCACATCGGCTACCCGGAGACTCCGCGCGGCGATGGGCGGGGCGACCAGCGCGAACATCAGCGGCAACTCGTAACCGAGCCCGTGAGCCAGGAATCGATAGCCGCCGACGAGGGGATGGGCGGAATTCGCACCCCAGCCGGCAAGCCACACCAGCGCCCACACCGTGACGTCCATGGCGTTGAACCACATGACACCGACGTCGAGATCGGCCAGCGTCCAACGGCCGAATGGCACAACTGTCACCATGAGTGACGCAGCGACGATCAGCCCCGCCCCGCCGGCGCGCCACAGCAACGTATCGGCGGCCACGGTGGTGCGACGGCGCTGCCGCATCAGCCGCGCGACTTCGTAGAGCGCAGTTCCTGGTCTGCCGCCGTCAGCCGTGAGCACGCCGTCGAGGGTCGCCGCGTAGAAGCTGAGGCACAGCAGCAATGCCACGCCGGCCAGCGCCCACACGCCCGAAACCACCGTGATCGAGACCTCAGCCATGGCGACCGCCCGGACGAGGTGCGGCGTCGATGCCGAGGCTGGCGATCACCAGCCGGGCGGCCCCGACGTCCAGTCCGCTCACCAGATGAGACAGCGCGTCGAGGACGCTGGTTGCAGCTGTGGCGGCACCGCTTGGTTCGTTCGTGAGCGCGTTCCGCGCCATGTCGACCTGCGCGAGGAGGCGGTCGTAGCAGTCGCCGGCCAGGGCAGTCGGCAGCTCGAGGGTTCTGCAGTCCGTGTGGGTCAACGATGCGATGTCGCGCAACGACCAGCGCAGCGTTCGCGAGCGGCGGAGCTTGCTGTGCAGGGTATCCAGCAGGCGAGCGGCGTGCCCGGTGTCCGACTCGCTGAGCAACTCGTCCCGCGCGCTACGGGCGATTGCTGCCGCACCCGGCCAGGCGGCCAGTCCCAGCAAATCAACGACATGATCACAATGGCGCGCCGCGGCGTGGGCCCTCGGTCCGGGCGGCGGAACGAGGTTGCCGACTGCTTTATCGACGATCCACGCTTCGGCTTGGGCGAGCACGTCCCCCTGCAACGAGCACCGCACCACCAGCCCCGCGGGCCAATACCGCAGCACCGGCCCAAGGCGAAGGTGCAGCACGTCCATCTCCAGTCCGTCACGGTCGTTGCCGCCTTCGGCGAGCGCAATCCCACCCGGCGCCATGTCCATCCCACCGTGGTGCATGTGCTGGTGTGCGCTGTGGTCCATGTGTTCGTGCTCACCGTGGTTCGTGGGGTGGTGCTCGTGGTCGGCGTGGCCGCCGTGGTCGGCGTGGCCGCCGTGGTCGCCCTGCTGGTGGTGCTCGTGCTCGCCGTGGACGTCATCGTGTTGGTGCTCGTGGTGTTCTTGTTCGCTGCGGTCAGCGTCGTTCGGCCCTGGACATTGAGCCCGCTCACGCGCGTCCCGGCGGTGCACCTCGACTTCGGCCAACTGCATGGCCGCACCACGCAATGCCGATTCGACTGCGCCGGAATCGGGCAACTCGACGCGGACCCGAGGACCTGGCATCTGGTCCCAGACCCGGTCGATTGCCTCCTTCAGTTCCGGTCCCGGCGTACCGCAGATCGCTAACACGTCAGCGTCGGCGGGGGAGGTAGCCACGCACCAACCGCGGACTCGAAGTCGGTGTTCGGTCTGTGCGCGCAGCACCCACGACCCAGGGACTTCCACGATCAGCACGTGTGCCCGGCGTGCTGCGCATCGCGCCAACAACCGCGTCAAACCCATCGCAGGGCACCCTCGCGCCACGCCCATGCCACCGCCACAAGCAGCGCGGCCAGAAACACAAACATCTCAGTGATGGCGGTCGCGCCCATCTTTATGACCACCAGTGCCCAGGGATACATGAACAACATCTCGACATCGAAGGCGAGAAACACCAGTGTCGCCAGATACCAGCGAACGTGATATCGCGACAACGCATGCTCTTCAGGTGGCCATCCCGACTGAAAAGGCAGTGTTGTCAGCGTGTTCGGGCTGATCGCACTGAAGCGATGCAATGCGTAGACACTGACAAGCCCAGCCACGATAAGCAACAGGGTCCACGCCACACCCGCATACATCGCGGCTCCTAGTCTGTTGTGGTCGCACGAAATCGGTACCCTTGCGGCCGCTACTCAAACTCTTGCCGTCGATCACTTGTCCATTGGCAGCCTTCGTCCGCGTATGCGCCCTCGCCGCCGGTCAGTGCCGTCGAAATAAGGTACCAGCCCTAGCCGATGGGAGATCTTCAACCGACCAAGGGTACGGAGGGAATCACATCGCTGCCCGACGGGCGACAAGACGAAGCTGCTTGGGGCGGTTGAGTTTCGTCGGCGCCGTGGCCGTGGCACGATCGACTCAAATGCACGAGTCAAGAGACTGCATCCCCGCGACGTGCGACGAGGATCTGCTGTCCTACTTGGGGCCGGGCTTTCCGCCGCTGTCGGGCAGCGATCCCGGCCGCGTTGCCAGGATCCGCGACGAGGTGGCGCATGGTTTTGCGGCCCTGGCGGACGTCACCCATGCCGTGTCGTTCTTTGGTTCCGCGCGGACGCCGCCGGATCATCCGCACTACATGATGGCGCGCACGCTGGCCGCACGCCTGGGCAGCTTGGGATTCGACATCATCACCGGCGGGGGCCCGGGGATCATGGAGGCCGCGAATCAGGGCGCCCGCGACGCCGGCGTGCGGTCGATAGGCCTTGTCATCGAGCTGCCCTACGAGCAGCAGCCGAATCAGTTCATCGACCTCTCACTTCAGTTCAACTATTTCTTCGTGCGCAAGCTGATGTTCGTCCGCTACGCCTCGGCGTTCGTAGTTCTTCCGGGCGGCTTTGGAACGCTCGACGAGCTTTTCGAGGCCCTGACGCTCATCCAGACTCAGAAGATACGCAACTTTCCTGTCGTGCTTGCGTGTTCGGACCACTGGACCGGGTTGGAGCGGTGGATTCGTGATCGCTTGCTGGAGACCGGATTGGTATCGGGAGAAGACGTCGATCTGCTCGTGATCGCCGACGACCCGGACGAGATCGGCGAACTCGTCGAGCGATGGCGCCGACGACAGTTGGAGACCTACCGTCCGTCTCGGTGAGAAGATCTTTAAGCGCTCGCGATATGAGTTGCGGCCATTCGCCGGGCCGGTACACCATCGGGTCCTCAACCGGCGCTAACGACCGAAGGCCCAAGACGAGATGTCAGACATCGTAGCCGCGTCGATGGTGGGTGTGCGTAGGCGGTCAAACCGGGTACATGCTAGTCCTACTGCGTGCCGCCACCAGCGCAACGCGATTTTCGGGAAGCAAACCCGGGCGATCTTCTTCATCCTGCCTTGATTACCCTGGGGGGGTATGGTAGACAGGGATTATCCAGGCGTTACACATACAGATCGGAGAGCGTTATGAGCACCCTGACAGTCACCGTTTCTGGGATGACCTGCGGGCACTGCGCTTCCTCTGTCCGTGAGGAAGTCGGCAGCATCCCTGATGTCACGGCAGTGGATGTGGAGCTTGGCAGCGGCAAAGTGACCATCAACAGCGATGGCGTGATCGAGCTTGGTGCGGTCAGGAATGCGGTGGAAGACGCCGGCTACCAGATGGTCCGCTAAGACGACCTGTCCCGATCGAACTGAAGGAAACAGAGCATGGACTCCGCCACGGAACCCACCCGGCATCTTGAGCTGCAGATCGGCGGGATGACGTGTGCTTCGTGCGCGGCTCGAATTGAGAAGAAGCTCAACAAGATCGACGGCGTCAGCGCCTCGGTCAACTATGCCACCGAGAGGGCCAGCGTCGACTACGTCGGCAGCGTCTCAACCGATCAGCTCGTGACGACGGTGGCGCAGGCAGGCTATACCGCGGAAGCGCCCAGCAAGGGTTCACCGGCCAGCAGCGACGCGTCTGCCGTGCCGGGAGCAGAGACCGATCCGGCCGCGGCGATAAGGCAACGACTGCTGGTTTCGCTGGTGTTGACCGTGCCGGTGCTTGCTATGGCCATGGTGCCCGCCCTGCAGTTCGCTAATTGGCAGTGGCTCTCGCTGACGCTGGCAGCGCCGGTTGTGGTGTGGGGTGGGCTTCCATTCCATAAGGCCGCTTGGGTGAACCTGCGGCACCGCACCGCCACCATGGACACGCTGATCTCGATGGGCACGATCGCCGCACTGGGTTGGTCGGTCTACGCGTTGTTCTGGGGCACGGCCGGTGTGGCGGGTATGAGGCACCAATTCGAGTTGACGATCTCCCGTACCGACGGCACCAGCAACATTTATCTGGAGGCCGCCGCGGGGGTTACCACCTTCATCCTCGCCGGCCGGTTTTTTGAGGTGCGGTCCAAGCGGCGGGCCGGCGCCGCGCTGCGGGCGCTGTTAGAACTCGGCGCCAAGGTGGTCGCGGTGCGCAGAGACGGTGTCGAGCACCGCATTCCGATTGAGCAGCTCGCCGTTGGTGATGAATTCGTAGTACGCCCTGGTGAGAAGGTGGCTACCGATGGCCTGGTGATCGAGGGCTCCTCGGCGGTTGATGTGTCCATGCTCACTGGGGAGTCGGCGCCGGTTGAAGTCAGCCCCGGAGATCAGGTAGTGGGCGCTACCGTCAACGTCGGCGGTCGAATAGTGGTGCACGCCAACCGGATCGGTTCGGATACCCAGTTGGCGCAAATGGCGCGGCTGGTCGAAGAGGCGCAATCGGGCAAGGCGCCGGCGCAGCGGTTGGCCGATCGGATCTCGGGAATTTTCGTGCCAATCGTGATCGCGCTGTCGCTGGCGACGTTCGGGTTCTGGGCCGCGACAACCGGATCCGTGGCCGCCGCTTTCACTGCGGCGGTGGCGGTGCTGATCATTGCGTGCCCGTGCGCCCTGGGTCTTGCCACACCGACCGCCTTGATGGTCGGCACCGGCCGTGGGGCACAACTCGGGATCTTGATCAAGGGACCAGAAGTGCTGGAGTCCACGCGGCGAATCGACACCATCGTGCTCGACAAGACCGGCACCGTCACCACCGGCAACATGGCCCTGCTGGATGTGATCGCTGCGCCCGATGAACAGCCCGCCGAGGTGCTGCGGTTGGCGGGCGCGCTGGAGGACTCCTCCGAGCACCCGATCGGCCGGGCGATCGCGAAGGCAGCTCGTGACAAGGTCGGTCAGCTGCCCACCGTCGAGGGTTTTGCCAACCGGGAAGGGTTGGGCGTGCAGGGAGTTGTCGACGGTCACGCCGTGACAGTGGGCCGCCGACAGCTCTTGGTGGATCGCTCCCAGCAGCTACCGGACAGCCTCACCGGGTCGCTGGGTCAAGCGGAGTCGGACGGCAAGACCGCGGTCGTGGTCAGCTGGGACGACACGGCCAGGGGAATCCTGGTGGTCGCCGATGCGGTGAAGCCGACGTCGGCTGAGGCGGTCGCGCGGCTGCGTGGGCTGGGATTGACCCCGATCATGCTCACTGGCGACAATGCTGCCGCGGCCCGTGCGATCGCTGGGCAGGTGGGCATCGACCAGGTCATCGGCGAAGTGCTGCCGCAAGACAAGGTGGAGGTTGTGCGACGGTTGCAGGCCGAGGGCAAGGTGGTGGCCATGGTCGGTGACGGTGTCAACGACGCCGCGGCCCTGGCGCAGGCCGATTTGGGGCTTGCGATGGGGACTGGTACCGACGTCGCGATCGAGGCCAGTGATGTGACACTGGTCCGCGGTGACCTGCGCGCGGTACCCGCCGCCATTGAGCTCTCGCGTAGGACGTTGGCGACGATCAAGGGCAACCTGTTCTGGGCATTCGCCTACAACGTTGCCGCACTGCCGCTGGCAGCCGCTGGCCTGCTGAACCCCATGTTGGCTGGTGCGGCTATGGCGTTCTCGTCGGTATTCGTGGTCACCAACAGCCTCCGGCTCCGCACCTTCAAGCCGCGCTCGTAACCAAAGCTGACGCGAGCGGCCGACCCTTGATATGAACGCCCGGTATCTCGGATTGCTCCGGTGTCCCCGCTGTGGTGAACAAGCACCGGAAGATCGAGCCTCCTTTGGATGCCCGCGCTGCGTACGCGACGGTATCGGGGTGAATCTGACCCCGGTCTACGCGATCAACGTGGGCCCTCTGCCGTGGAAGGCGTCCCAGTCAGGAATCTTCGGATACCGCGATTTGCTGCCTCTGGCGCCAGAGGACACTCCGGTGAGCTTGGGCGAAGGCCAGACGCCCATCATTCCGTTGAATCGGCTGGGACCCCGAGTTGGACTGCACAGGCTCGTACTCAAAGACGAAGCCCGCAATCCGACGTGGTCGTTCAAGGACAGGCTGGCCGCGGCGGCCGTCACCAAGGCGGCGGCGTCGGGAGCATCGACTGTCATCGTCTCATCGACGGGAAACCACGGCGCCGCAGTGGCCGCCTACGCAGCCGCGGTAGGGCTTCGGTGCGTGGTCCTTACGTTGTCATCGATACCGCGCGAGATGAGCATTCTCATTCGAGCCTATGGCGCCTGCCTCGTCGCATACGAGAAAGGCCCGGACCGGTGGTCGGTACTGCGTCAAGCGGTCGAAGCGTTCGGTTGGACCCCGATATCCGGGGCAGTGACCCCGCCGATCGGTTCCAACCCGTTCGGGGTGGAGGGATACAAGACGATCGCCTACGAACTGTGGGGACAACTCGGGGAAGCGCCCGACGTGGTCGTCGTCCCGACCGCCTACGGGGACGCGTTGTCTGGAATTCGCCGGGGTTTTGACGACCTGATCCGTCTCGGCCTGACCACCCGCATGCCCAGGTTGGTCGCGGTTGATCCGTTCGGCGCCTACGCGCAGGGGCTCCACGCCCCACCGGGGCATCAGCCGACGGTGCCCACTGGGCCGTCCCGCGCGTTCTCGGTCGCTGCGCGGGTGGCCACCTATCAAGGCTTGGAGGCGGTCCGGGCCACCCAGGGGACCGCCGTGGCAGAACCGAGCGATGACGCTATTGTCCGTATGCAGCTCGAGTTGGCGTCCACGGAGGGCATCTACGCAGAAGGCGCCTCCGTGTTAGCGGTACTTGCCGCTCAACAGCTCGCTTCCCGACGTTGGATCGATGCTGACGAGAGCGTCGTCTTGCTGTCGACGTCGACCGGATTGAAAGATCCCGGCTCCACGGCCGGCCACCTGCCCGAACTACCGGTCCTCGCACCGACCTTGACAGCCCTTGAGGCGGCGCTACCGGCCGGCATGTGCCGGTGACGCGCCGATCCATGCGGCCGCGTCGGCGCCGTGACGGGGCCTCCGGTCCGGATATAACACGATTGTCACGGCCGGTCAGACCCCTTGTTGGGGTCGCGCGACGATTGGCGAGCCACTTTGCGGGTGGCGCCTGGGTATGAAGCCAAAGATGGCGATTGCTGCGGTGCCGTTGCAACACAACGAGCTTGGCGCGGGGTGACGAGGTTGGCGCTGCTGACGCTGCGGCACAACGGGCACCGTCCACAACTGATCCCTGGTACTCCGGGGCTCATCAAAACCCCGTCTGGGGTCCGAACGGGGACTGCAATTGGCGCCACGACTCTTTCAACCCCCGTTGCCAGACATGGTGTATCGGGTCCGGCGGCGGAGGACACGGCGGTGGTGGCGGGAGACGCTGGGACGGCGGTGACGGATCGATTCTCATCACCGCTCCCGAAGGACCCACCACCGGCGCGATTCGGCGAGCAAAATAACCTGTGCCGCAACCAAGTTCGAGTACCCTTTGGATCCGACCGCGCGCCGGACGCTGCGACGAGGCAGTCCCAAATACGGGCTCGCTGGCCGAAATACGGGGGCTCGGAAAACATCTCGTAGGCCCTTGGCGAAACACCATCGGAACGCGGACCGCTCCGACGCGCAGTTTCGGTACCTGATTGCATTCAGACCTCCTTCGCCGCGGGGGCCGCCTGCAGCGCCTGCTACCGTCTACCCGTATTAGGTATATGGAATCGACTCCGCTGTTGATTATCGAAAGGAAGTCATCCTGATGGTGCAACGATCGTTGACCGCCTCTGCAGCTGCTGTCATGGCGCTACTGACCTTGACCGCATGCGGCAGCTCCGGCAACCAGGCCGGATCCAGTGCCACGACGGCCGGATCGTCGAGTGTGTCGGGTTCGCCGGCGGGTTCGCAGGCGCATAACGATCAAGACGTCATGTTCGCCCAGCACATGATTCCCCACCATCAGCAAGCCATCCAGATGAGCGACGTCATTCTTGGAAAGCAGGGCATCGATCCTCGCGTGATCGACCTGGCCAACCAGATCAAGGCGGCGCAGGGACCGGAAATTCAACAGCTGCAGACGTGGCTCAACCAGTGGGGACAGCCGGCGACCCCGGGTGGCATGTCGCCCTCGTCGACGATGCCCGGCATGCCCGGGATGCCGAGTCAAAGCGGGATGCCCGGCATGCCGAGTCAAAGCGGGATGCCCGGCATGCCGAGCCACAGCGGCATGCCCGGCATGCCCGGGATGGGCGGAATGGACGGAATGATGTCCGAGCAAGACATGCAGGCTCTGCGAGACGCGCAAGGTGTCGACGCCAGCAAGTTGTTCCTTAACCAAATGATTCAGCATCATCAGGGCGCAATCAGCATGGCTCAGCACGAAATCCAGTCCGGTCAGTATTCTGCTGCTACTGCGATGGCGCAGTCGATCGTCAACACGCAGCAGAAGGAGATCACGACAATGCAGACGATTCTGGGCTCGCTGTAGCGAGCGTTGTTGTGATTGCGGCGTTCACCTCGTGGTGCCGGCTCAGGGATTCGGCAAGGGTCGTTTCCATCGGATCAGTTCGCACCGGACCGGCGAACGTCCGTTAGGCGATCTTGCAGCGGATTGCAGGAACTCCGGCTAACCCGTTGCCAGCTGCACCACTCTGCCGTTGCCGTTGTCGGCGACGAACACCTTCTTGTGGGAGGCGTCGACCGCCACGCCCACGGGATGGCCGCCGGTGAACGGCAGTGTCGTCGGGGTGCTCGATCCGGTATCCAGCTTGACGACCTTGCCCGTCTCGTGGTCGGTGACGTAGACGGCGCCGGCGGTGTCTACCGCGATACCCGAGGGCACGGCAAGTCCGGTGAAGGGCAATTCCGTCGGAGTGCTCGACCCGGAGTTGAGCTTCAGCACTCTGTCATTGTCCGAGTCGGTGACATAAACGGTGCCCGAGGGGTCTACGGCAACACCATCTGGATGGTTTAGGCCGGTGAACGGCAGGTCAGCCTGAGTGTTGGATTTGGCGTCCAGTTTCACCACCCGGTTGTTGCCGCGGTCTGCGACATAGATGTTGCCGGCGGCATCGACCCCCACGCCCTGCGGGTATGTGAGGCCGGTAAACGGCAGCACCGTCTGGGTATTGGATCCGGCCGCCAGCTTGACCACCCTGTTGTTGAAGTCGGCGACGTACACGGTGCCGTTGGCGTCTACCGCCAGCCCCTGCGGTTGGTAGAGGCCGGTGAATGGCAGCACGGTCGGGGTGGACGATCCTTCAGCCAATTTCACCACCCGCCCGTACATGCCTTGGCTGGTGACATACACGCTGCCGGTATTGTCCAGCGCCACCCCGCCTGGCGAGAGAGAAAAGCCGATCCCGGTGAACGGCAACACTGTCTGTCCGGGCGCCGATGCCGCTGGTTGCGGTTTCGGCCTGAGCAGATGTCCGGCGATGATGACGGCGACAAGCACCACTAGTGCGGCGGCGCCGATCAGGACCCGCATGCGTCTGCGTCGAGGCTTCGCCCGTGCCCCGGATGTCAAGGCCGGCTCCGGTGGGCCCGTAGGGCTGAGTAAGGGTGGGACATTGGGTCGGCCGCGCCAGCTGGCGGTGTCGGCCGGTGGCGGTGTCCACCCGCTCTGGGTAGCGGGCGAACTTGACATTGCTGACCACGGCCTGGCCTGGGTGACGGAGTCGGCGGTGGCTGGGCCGGTACCGCTCGACAGGATATTTCGCTCGCCGCGCTGCGCAATCGCGGCCGCCTGGTTCTGCTCGCCTGTGGTCAGTGCGTCGTGGGCAGCGGCGGCCAGTTCACCGGCGCTGCGAAAACGTTCCGCGGGGTTTTTGGCCATTCCTCTGGCGATCACGTGGTCGAGACCCGCCGGAACTAGGCCCGGCCGCAGTTGGCTGGGCCGCGGGGCGGGCTCCATCAGATGCGCGCTGATCACCCTCTCGATGCTGCTGCCGGGGTAAGGAGGTGACCCGGTCAAGCACTCGGCCAACACACAAGCCAGCGAATAGATGTCGGCCCGGAAGTCAACCTTGTCGCCGGCGAATCGCTCCGGAGCCATGTAGTTGTAGGTTCCCAGCGCCATCCCGGTGTGGGTCAGCCCCGGATCGGTTGCGGCACGGGCGATGCCGAAGTCGACCAAATAGGCGAAGTCGTCGACGCCGATGATGATGTTCTCCGGTTTGACGTCGCGGTGCGTGACCCTGCTGGCGTGTGCGGCGTCCAGCGCGGCGGCGACCTGTCGCACGATGGCCACCGCTCGGGCCGGTGTCAGCGGACCGTAGGCCGTCAACATGCGGCGCAAAGAGATACCGTCTATCAGCCGCATGTCCAGGTACAGGTGCCCGTCGATCTCGCCGTAATCGTGGATCGGCACCACATGCGGTTCGGTCAGCCGTCCTGCGGCGTCCGCCTCGCGCTGCATCCGCTCGCGAAACACCGGGTCGGCGGAGAATTGCTCTGAGATCAACTTCAGCGCCACCACCCGGTGTTTGCGGGTGTCCTCGGCCTCATAGACCTCGCCCATTCCGCCGCGGCCGAGTAGCCGTATCAGCCGATACGGCCCGACAAGCGAGCCTGTCCTCGGCCCGGGCTCACTGACGCCTGCCATCAAACTCCTTCATGTGATCAAGAGATAGCGTTCACCGCTGTTGCCAGCCGCGCCTGGAGCCCGCTCGGCGGTGTGATGGATCCATACTGCGCCAAGCCCTCTTGCCCCGGACCTATAATCGCCTGCATAAACGCCCTGACGGCTCTGCCCGTGGCGGACTCCGGATACTTCGAACAGACGATTTCATACGTTGGCTCTACGATCGGGTACGCGCCGGGCTGCGACGGCTTGGCGAACGATGACGTATCCAACACCAAATCATTGCCCTGACCCACGATTCTGGCTCCCGCGATCGTCTTGGCGACTGACTCGGGCGTGATCGATACGGGATCCGATCCTGCTGAGGTGATGATCTGGGCGATGTTCAGTTGTTTGCCCAGCGCGAATGACCAGGCAGTATAGGTGATCGATCCGTCGGTGGTCTGCAGGGCCGCCGTCACCCCATTGTCCCCGTCGGCGCCGGTACCGACGCCCGTTTCAAACGTCGCGCCGTCGCCTCTGCCCCAGGCGCCGTTGGAGGCGGCATTGAGGTATTGCTGGAAGTTGGCCGAGTTACCGGACTCGTCACTGCGGAAGATGACCCGGATGGGCGACGAGGGCAGGCTGGTGCCTGCATTGAGCGCCCTGATCGCCGGGTCATCCCACCTGTTGATGGTGCCGTTGAAGATCTTCGCCATCGTAGGCGCGTCCAGCTTCAGCGAACTCACGCCGCCGACGTGGTAAGTGATCGCGATCGGTTGAAACAGTGCCGGCAGCTGCCAGGCGGGGGACCCGCACCGTGCCGCCGCCTTGTTGGTTTCACCTTTGGCCGGGTCCAATGGTATGCCGGACCCGGCCAGATCCGTTTCGCCCTTGATGAACTGCGCGACGCCGGCGCCAGAGCCGTTCGCCTCGTAGTCCAGCGTGTAACCAGGGCACGCGTGGGCGAAGGCATTGACAAATTGTTGTATCGCGTTTGCTTGTGCGGTCGCGCCGCTGGCGTTGAGTTCCGCCTTCCCACCACAGTCGACTTTCGCCGATGGCCCTGACGAGGGAGCGGAGGTATTCGTGTTGCTGCCGCATCCCGACAACACCAGTGCACCAACCACCAGCAGGCCGATGGCGTCGGTTCGGGGGAATCTCACAGAACTCCTATGGACGGATGAAGGGATCAACACATCTACTTTGCCACCGTTTGCGAGCAACGCGGGCTTGGTCAACTTGAAGCCGCGGCGGCGGGCACCTACAACCTGCTCGTCGAGAGCCGGCGTCGTCCCGGCCGGTGCTTCCCACGCTCTCGATGCCGGCCCTGCTACCGGGTTGATGATCTATCTCGAGCCCACCAGCGGTTCCGGTCGCCGGCTGGCTACGCTGTTGGCTCCCGGTGCCCGTGGCGATGCGCGATCATGGTTGGCGGCCGCCAGGCGCGTTGCCAATCCGATTGAGCAACAGAACCTTTCCCCAGCGGCCAGCACGGTACTGGGACAACTATGGGGTACCGGTTCGGTATCATCGCATGCCGGCGCACCGCACTCCTGCCTTCGCGCGGCGATTGATCTTCTGCCCGACCTGCTGTGCGGGCCGTTACGACTCACCGAGGTGGCGCGTGCGGTGAACATATCGGCTGACCGGCTTGGCCGTCTGTTCGCCCGCGACGTCGGCCTGTCATTTCCTGCCTATGTGCGATGG
This sequence comes from Mycobacterium sp. NGS59, assembly GCF_059812345.1. Taxonomy (NCBI): domain Bacteria; kingdom Bacillati; phylum Actinomycetota; class Actinomycetes; order Mycobacteriales; family Mycobacteriaceae; genus Mycobacterium; species Mycobacterium sp. NGS59. Next base: position 109,142 of record NZ_JCALCN010000012.1, on the reverse strand, counting down.
GCGCGGCCCATCCGGACGATGGAGGTGGCCCGCAGCGGGGGCACCCTGACCACCGCGGCCCACGCCGCCGGATTCACTGACAGCTCACACGCCAACCGAGTGTTTCACGAGATGTTCGGCATCGCCCCGTCCGCCGCGTATAACGGCGTGCGCCTGCAGTGATCGAGACGCACTCGGTATGTACGTGGCCCAAACTGACGACCCCGCGCCGATGACCCTGATGCTCGCTGTCGCCGACTCAGCAGGACCTGAATCGACAGGCGATGGGCCCACCTGCGTCTGATGTTTCACAGATCAGTCAACGATGGTGGTCGTTGGCGGTGAGCAACCGCTGCGGGAGATCTCATCCGCTGTCGGCGTCACTGGCGCCGGCGGCGAGTCCCCCGTCATTGAATCACCCGGTGCTGATGTCCGAATCAGTCTGATCCGGACCCGGTGGGTCTCGCGAGTCACCGACGCGGGTGTCGTTATGCCGCAACGCATTCGCCGAGGTCGCAGGAGCACTTGGGCGGTCGGCGAGAATCGGCGCACATCACGCTCGCTGGCGTTGCGGGTGAGCCGGACCAACCGGATCATCGACAGCAGCTGCGCCAGATTAGACTGGGCGCAAGCGGTTTCTCGCTCAGCGCGGGTGCCCCGCAGCGACAAGCGGCGACGTGCCCCTGAACGAGAGTGGGAAATAGGTTGCCGACGCAAACCACCACGCCGGTCTCCCTTGGCGACCGGGTCATTCGTACACGTGTCCTTGGTCGGGGGCCCACGGTGGTCCTTGAAGCCGGCGGGGCAGGTGAAGCAACGACGGACGCGTTCGGGGGTTGGTTGGAACTGTGGGTTGCCTCCTTTGCCACCGTCTTGACCTACGACCGCGCTGGTAGTGGCGGCTCGGAAGGTCCGCCCCGACGCAGCGTTGCTGAAATGGCTGATGATCTCCATGGCGTAATCCAGCAATTACATTGCGCCACACCGGTGGTCGTGGTGGGGTGGTCGTCGGGCGGTTTGGTTGCTCAGATGTTCGCCTTACGCCATCCAGACGAAGTGGCCGGGTTGGTCTTGCTCGATCCCTCTGCGCCGGTCACTGAATCACGACTGATCGAGTTGCTGGGGATGGCCATGGCGGCCGGAGGGCTTTTCCTCGTGGGGACTGCCCAGCTGCTGAGGCTTCCCCGCACAAGCATGGGCCGACGTGTGGTGCGACATATGGCTCCCAACGATGTCACGAAGTCGAACTTGCGCTGGTTTTACCGCTATCTCGACAATCATCCTTGGGCGGGATTGCAGACGGCACGGCTTGTGCCGCGTCATGCTGGTTATCTGCGGGAAATGAAGCGAGCACTCGAACGTGTGCCGTTGCCGGACGTGCCGACGCGGATAATTGTGCCGCGGTCGCCGACCCGTCGGCGCGCTGCATACGCGAAAATGGACGCCGCCAATCGTGCTCTGGTCAAACGGTTTCCTCGAGGCGAACTAGTATTCGCCGACGGCACAAGCCACTCGTGGCTCCCAGTCGAACGCCCCGATGTCATTGTTAAGGCGATCCGTGACGTGTTGCGAGCCGGTTCACATTAGGGTCTGCCTGCGGGAAGCCGCGCGTCCCGCTTCTGCTGGCCAGGTTGTCGAGGTGCGGCAGCCGTGGATGCTGGACAATCGACTTCATCGGTAGCAGCTGACCACAGCGATGAGCGACAACATGTTCCGCACCGTCGAAGTGTGGCTGAGAAGCCGAGCTCAGGTCGACGAGAATCTGCACATGAACTGCCTCATGCTTGGCGAAGTGCGCGACGTCGAGCGGCTGACCATCGCCAACTGGGGGCGGCCCGTCTTGTTGCGTCGTGTCGCCACCCACTCCGTCCAAATCGCTGCAAGTTACCGGGGTGCTGGCTGAGACCGTTCCTTAGCATGCGCGATCAGTTATCGGTCCGCTCGGTGAGCCCACCCAGCTACGCCCAGAAATCGTTCATTGGTGCCGCATACATGTCATTGAACGTCAAAGGCGGCAATGGGACTCCCGCCGCCGGCCCCAACGCATACTCGATCGTCGACATCAGGCTGTACTGGTCGTAATTCGAGTAGGTGGTGAACTGACCGGACAGCATTCCGCCCGATGTGATGGCGCCCTGGTTGGGGATGACGATCATCGGGACGTGGTTGCCCTCGTTGCCGATGCCCAGTCCGATGTTGTTGTAGTCCTCGTCCCAGGTGATGATGATCGCGTCGCGCTGGCCGGCGGTGTTCCATGCCGTGGAGTTCTGGATCAGGGAGACCTGTTGTTGGAGGAACTGGTCGCCGGCGGCGACGTTGTACTGGTGGTTGGTGAGTTGGCTGCCGACGAAGTTGAGGACGCCCAGGGGCGAATCGACCGGGCCTTCCATGTCGTTGGCGTTGTTGGCGACGATCCAGCTGAACCGTGGGGTGGTGTTCGCGTTTTGGAGATCGATGCTCAACTGCGTCAGTGGGAGCAGGTGCTGTTGCTGGTAGGCGACGGTGTTGTTGTAGACGTAGCTGTACTGGGCAGCGGGTATCTGGAAGGTGCTGTAGTCACCCGAGGACACCAGCGCGCCCGGGTAGGGCATGCTCTGCGCGTAGTTGGCCCACGTAACACCGGCGCCGTCCATCTCTTGCATGAGGCTGGGTGCGTTGATGGAGGGTGGGTTGGGGTTGTAGGTGATGCCGAAGTCCGAGCCGCCCAGGATCCGGAAATAGGTGGGGGCGCTGGGGTGGCTGTTGGCGTAGAAGCTACCCGCCGACCCGTAGGTGCCTAGCAGGCTGTTGGTGTAGGGGGCGTTGACGCTGCCGACGATGTCGCTGAAGCCGTGGTTTTCCATGTAGATCAGGAACACATGGTCGAGTTGGCCGACGTTGGAGCTTGGCACGGTCAATGCTGCCGGGGTGAGGCCCGGAGCGCCGACGGTGAACGACAGGTTGTCGGCGTAGGCGTTGTTGTAGTGGTTCAGGACCGGGTTGCCGTCGTTGAACGTGGCGGTGACGACCGCGGAGGTGGTGCCCGCCGGGACCGTCCCAGAGACCGATCGAGGCTGTAATCCGGTGAGTCCCAGGCGATCGATGGCGCTGACCGTGGTGGTCGAGCCGGTGCCGAGGACTGCGCCACTCGAGTTCAGGAAGGTGACCTGCAGGGCGGTCGAGGATGGGTCGATGAGGGCACCGCCGAGCAGCCCGCTGAGTGTGTAGGGCGTCGTGCCGGTGTTGATCCTGGCAGCCGCGGCGCTGAGGTCGACGGTTTGTCTGATGCTGGTGGTGGCCACGGGTCCGCCGCCGGCGAAGTTGGCGCCCGCACCCGGAGGTGAGGTTTGCGGGTAGCTCAGGAAACCCGGCAGGTCCGGGAACGGGGCGGAAACTCCCAATACGTAGAGGGGTCGGAGCGTGCCGTAGGCGATGATGGTGGGGGTGCCGCTTACCGACCAGCCTGGGTAGGTTACCGAGCTGGTGCCCGACGGTGACGGGGTGGCGATTTCGAAGTTCCCGTTGACCAACAGGTTCGGGCTCATCGGCAACCCGGGAATCCCGTTGAGGCCCAGCAGTATTCCACCGGAACCGATGGTGCCGGGGCCGCCCAGCAAAGCGACAGTCGCCGCGTTGCCGCCGTTGCCGCCGTTGCCGCCGTCGCCGATCAGCCGGGCGCTGCCCCCGATTCCGCCGTTCCCGCCACCCAAACTCGGGCCACCTTCGGCGCCGGTCCCACCGGGACCGCCGTCACCGAGCAGCGCGCCGCCGACTCCGCCGTTGCCTCCGGTCCCGCCGATGCCGGAGGCGGAGAAGCCGCCGGTCCCACCGGCACCGCCGGTCCCCAGCAGGCCCGCGGTGCCGCCGAGGCCCCCCTGACCGCCAGGGATCTGCGTGAGGAGGGACGCTCCCGCCGCGCCGCCCGCACCGCCGGAACCGCCGGAACCGAGCAAGCCGGCGTTGCCTCCGCCTCCACCTTGACCCCCACCGCCGCTAGTGGCCACGGGCTGCAGCACCGACCCACCGGCCCCGCCGGAGCCGCCGGCACCGGCGAATTGTCCACCCGCGCCGCCATTTCCGCCGGGACCACCGACACCGGACAGGCTGGCACCGCCATCACCGCCGCCGCCGCCGGCACCGATCACCGAGCCGCCGAGAGTGCCGGCTCCGCCGCCGAACAGCGAACCGGCGATCCCGGACGGCCCGCCGGCTCCGCCCGCACCGCCGATGGCACCGGCTCCGCCGACCCCGCCGGTACCACCGCCGGCACCGACCAGCCCGCTCAACGCTCCACTGGCCCCGCCGGACCCGCCGGACCCGCCACGTACCCCGGGGATCGCCGAGTTGGCCATGCCGCCGGTGCCGCCGGCCCCGCCGCCGCCGAAGATCCCTCCGGTTCCGCCGGCTCCACCGCCGCCGCCGTTGCCGTCGGCGCCGACCGCACCGGCTCCGCCGCCGCCCGCGTTGCCGAAGAACAAGCCGCCGTTGCCGCCCTGGCCGCCGGACCGGCCCACACTGGTCGCGCCGAGCCCGCCGGCCCCACCGGTGCCGCCGCTGCCCAACAACGCGGCGGCGCCGCCCGGACCACCGGGTATGCCGTTGGCGCCGGATCCGCCGGCCCCGCCGTCACCGAGCAGCCATCCGCCGGGGGCGCCCGCAGCTCCTGTGCCGGCGCCGCCCGGGGCGCCGTTGCCGATCAGCGGCCGTCCGGTCAGCAACACGCTGGGCACGTTGATCACGTTGAGCGCCGCCGCCGGCAGCAACAGCCCGTTGTCGCCGGTAGCGCCGTTGGCACCCGCAGGAGTTCCGAGTCCGCCTACGCCACCCATTCCGCCGAGTCCGAGCAGCGTGGCCCTGCCGCCGGCGCCACCGGCACCACCGGCGAAGGCCGGGGCGCCCTGGGCGCCGGCCCCACCGGCTCCGCCGCTGCCCAACAGCAGGGCACCCGCGCCGCCGCTCCCGCCGGCCCCGCCGGCCCCGGCCAAGGCGAAGCCGCCGACGCCACCGGTGCCACCGAACCCGATCAGGCCCGCGTCGCCGCCGGCGCCGCCGTGGCCGCCGACCCCCGCGCCGGAGTTGCTGCCGCCGGCGCCACCGGCACCGCCCGATCCCAGCAACCAGCCGGCGTGCCCGCCGCTGCCGCCGGCCCCGCCATCTCCGGCGAAGCTGCTGCCGCCGGTTCCGCCGACGCCGCCGTTGCCGAACAGCGGACCGGCCGCACCGCCGGCACCACCGGTACCGCCACCCCCGGTGCCGCCCAGTCCGCCGGTGCCACCGCCGCCGCCTTCACCGAACAGCAGGCCGCCGACACCGCCGGCTCCGCCGGTACCCCCGGTGACCCCGGCCCCGCCGGCCCCACCGACCCCGCCGCCGGCGCCGACCAGGCCACTGAGCGGCCCTCCGGACCCGCCCGCACCGCCGACCCCGCCCGCCCCGGTCGCCGCGAAACCGCCCACACCGCCGGCACCGCCGCCGCCGAACAACCCGCCGGCCCCGCCGGCCCCGCCCGCTCCGGCGGTCCCGATGGCCGCGTAACCACCGGCTCCACCGACACCGCCGGTGCCCAACAGCCACCCACCGCGCCCGCCCGGACCGCCGGCCCCGCCGGTACCTCCGGCCCCGCCGGCACCCCCGGTACCGATCAGCCCCGCATCGCCGCCGGCGCCGCCGCCGTGACCGAAGGGAGGTCCCGCCGCACCCGATCCACCGGCGCCGCCGTCACCGATCAACCAACCGCCGGGCGCGCCGTTCGCCCCGGTCCCGGGAGCCCCGTTGGCGCCGTTGCCGATCAGCGGGCGCCCGGTCAACGCCGTGACCGGCACGTTCACCGTGTCCACCACTTCCAGCAGCGTCTGCTCCAACGTCTGCTCGAAGCCTTGCAGCGACAACACGTTGACGGCTTCAGCGGCCGCGTAGGTACCGGCGCCCGTTACCAATGCCTGCTGAAACTGCTTCTGGTACAACGCAATCTGAGTGCCCACCGACTGATACGACTGGGCGTAGCCGCCGAAAATCCGGGCAATCACCGCGGACACCTCATCGGCGGCAGCGGCCGCGATCTGCGTGGTCGACGGCGCCGCCGACGCCGTCGCTCGCCTTATCGCCTCGGCGATCCCGTTCAGATCCGCTGACGCCGCGGCCAAAGCCTCAGGTGCTGCGATAAGAAAGGTCGACATCTGCGGCTCCCATCAATCAACGGGACGACTCGAACGGGCTAACTCTATTCACACGGAATGAAGAAGTGAATAAGCACAGCGCTGTCGTGTCGCGTCCATTACAGCCCGCCGAATTTGCGTTGACACGTGGCGTTTTCCCGGTAGACCGGTCGAGCTCGTTTTAGGGTCCTGTGACCCGAGGTCGGGCTGGAAGGGGGCGACAAACCACCTGGCCCGAGCAAACGGCATTCTGCGGAGGCCATCGTGCAGCACGTTGCGCCGCGCGGATCAGTTGTCTGCTGAAGGCAAGACCAGTGAGGAAATCGCCACAGCGTTTGCAGTCGCAGCGGCCACGCTGTGCAACTCGGCGCCGCACCTACGGGCAGGGACATTGACGCCGCCAAAGAGCTGCGTGAGATTGGGGAGCAGAGCACGCGCTTGCAAGGCTGTCGGCCGAGGCCGAGCAGGAGAAGGGTTCACCGGGCGTGGCGGCGCGATGCGGTGCCCGAAACGCCTCAAACCCACCAGGGAATCGAGCACCACTACAGCACGGCCGTGACCATGGCATTGCTCACAGCTGCCCGAGCGCTGGACGGCGCTTGTGCGACTAAGCTTCAGATGTTGGTCAGGCCTCGCCCGGCACTCTTGAGCGCAGCGGCGAGATGACTCTGCGCAGGCGCGACAGTGATCGTTGTCGTGCTTGTCGCACTCGGCCGCGCACGCCTCACAAATCTCTGCGCACAACTGGCACAACTGAGCCGCCCAACGAGACCCGCGGGACACCAGCGTCACACACGCCCCGCATATCGCTGCCAGTCCAGGCATAAGCGGACGAAGTCGGCCATCTTCGTATCGTTGATGCAACAGTTCGCACATGTCGCTTGCCATGAGGAGGGGACCAGTGTGACCTGATTTTTGCCGGGGTGATGGGACCACCTGGATTGCCAGTGGGTACACCTGCGGGCTTTTCCACTGAGCCCCGAATCCGAAACAACGACCACCCTTGTGGACTCAAATCCGGGAACTCGTCTAACCGACTTTGGTCAGTGTAAATAATTGATGGTGGTCAACGATGTAGCAGTTCGGTGGGACGTGTGGGATGTCCACTTTACTGTAGGGAGTGAAGTGCACTTCCCCGTGGAGCGTAACAGGGTCCCACCACTGGACTATGCTCACCGGATGGTATCCGCCATCGAATAAAAAGTCGCCCATCACATATAAGGGACAATTCAGACCATCGGGGATAGTCCGCGAATTGACGTATTGGCCATCTATCAGTGGGGCGTCGAAACTCCCCCCTTGCGCGGTCGTCACGTGGGCGACACAGGACGGGCTGCAGGTCGTGCTGATAGTCCACGTCCCCTTACCGCCGTCGTCGTCGGCGTAGAGATAGACGCCGTCCATCGCTGGAGGTTCCGTCTTCGCCTGCGGTGCGGCTGCGCCGAGACCCACTCCGAACAGCAGCACAACAGCTGCGGCGGAGGCCTTCATTCTCATGCGTATTTCCGTTCTCTTGTTTTGCGGCTGACAATGGCTAGGTTCATGTCCCTGCTGGTCATCAGTGGTGACCCCCACTCGGCCACCAGTGGGACTTCTGACCACGTGCGCCTGCCGCGGGTCACACCGGATGAGCACATGCTGTCGAATTGCGTACAACGTCAAATCGAGGAGACGGTGAATTTGAGCAAGCTTCTGAATAATGGCGCCGTCCCGAGTAGGTTATCACGATAATGTAAGAGAGCAACCATATTTCGAGGTGCCGATTTCATGAGTGGATTTGTGAACAACGGTTTGTCCGGCACACCTAATATTTAGAACTCGTACACCGGCAATTAACTGTCAGGGGAGGCACTTACAGCGTCACGGCCTTTCCAGGTGTGTCAGGTCGAGTAAGCGGTGTAGTTGAGCATGGTCATCATGCCGGCTTCTAGGTGATAGCCATGATGACAGTGGATCATCCAGGTGCCTGGGTTATCGGCAATCAGCACAGCGTTGAGTTTCTGGTGGGGCAACACGATGACGGTGTCTTTGCGGGCGCCCAGCTGGCCGTCGGGTTTGATCACCTGGAAAGTGTGGCCGTGCAGGTGCATGGGGTGGTACATCATCGTCGAGTTGGTGAAGGCCAGGGTAGCTCGCTGGCCCTGTTTGACGGTCACCGGCGTGCTGTCCGGGTAAGGCTTCCCGTTGATCGCCCAGTCGTACTTCGCCATGGAGCCGGTGAGTTCTAGGGCCAGGTTCGCATCCGATTGCACTGACCCCAAGCTGGCGGGCGGTGGGGCGGTGAACGTGTCGACGGTACCGATTCGGCCATTGAGCTCGGGCGGCCGGAAGTTGACATCTGGTGGGCTGCCGTCCGCGGTCTTCAGCAGCGCGCGCCCGGGTGTCGCCGGTTTGCCTTCAGGCATTGCTACCAGCGGGAAGACCCCGTCGCCGGCGGTGACGACGACGTCATAGCGTTCCGCCATACCAACCAGCAAAGCGTCGGTATCGGTTGGCGCAACCGGGAAACCATCGGTGTGGGTGACCGTCATGACGTGGCCTGCCAAAGCCACGCGGAAGGCGGTGTCGGCGCCGGCGTTGATGATGCGGATGCGAATGCGCTGGCCCGGCTTAGCGTCAAAGGTGGTTGCCGCTGCCGCAACCCGTCCGTTGACCAGATAGAAGGGGTAATCGATGTCGCCGGAATCACCACCAAGTAATGCACTGCTACCCACGGCGGACATTCCGGGCATCTGCTGCTGGCTGGGCCCGTGGGCCGGCATCTGGGAGCCCTTGAGCTCATCGAAAATCTGTTGAGGATTTTTCCCGACGCCGTCGGTCCAGTCGTCGAGGACCACGATCCATTCGGCGTCGTAGCGGCCGGGGTCCGCGGGGTCGTCGATGATCACCGGCAGGTAGAGCCCGTAGTCGGTCTGCATTCCGACGTGTGGGTGGGCCCAGTAGGTGCCGGGGTGCGGTGAGGAGAACCGGTAGGTGAAGTCACTGTTGGCGCCGATATTGGGGGTGGAAGGGAAGACACCGTCCATGTCGTTACGCAGCGCGATGCCGTGCCAGTGCACCGAAGTGGCGTCGCCGAGCCGGTTTCTGACCGTGACGGCCAGTTCGTCGCCGACGTTGGCGCGGATCAGCGGGCCGGGCAAGGCGTCGCCATAGGCCAGTGTTCTCGCGACCGGACCGCCGAGGTCTAGGGACGCCGGTTGGGCGGTAAGGGTGGCGGTGACGGTCCGTCCCGTGTGTGGTCGGGCTTTTTCCGCGGCGTCAATGGCCTGCTGCAGGTTGGGTGCACGATCGCTTCGCCCGCATGACCCGAGCGCAAGCCCGGCCGCGCCGGCGATTGAAGCGGTGACGAACGTGCGCCGATTGAGTGAGATGTGATTCCGCACTGCCTGCACTACCATCCTTCGTCAGTCGGTTGCCGCGGGCGCTGCCGCGGGTTAATTCGTGGCTACTGACCCCGCGGTGTGGCGAGGCGTCGTGCTCTCAGGATCGTCCCCGCTGAACTTCAGGGGATTGCCCAGCGCCGGTTGATCCGGTGGGGCAGTGTTGAGTAGCGCGCGGCTGCAGGTGCTGGTGGCGGTCAAGGACGCGCAGAGCCAAAGCCGCGAAGACACCGATGATGAACAGCCCGGCCCATACCAATTCGTCGGCTCCGGCCTGCCGCGCTGCGCCCATTGCCCAACCGGTAGCCAGGTTGCCGGCGAGGATTCCCACTCCGACGATCGTGTTGTAAAAGCCGTAATGCGTAGCCACGAGCCGGCCTCCGGCCAGAGCCATGACAGTGTCCATTTCGAACGGGAAGACCGCGGCCGAGCCGACGGCCAGCATGGCGGCTGTCGCCAGCAGCGCGGCGGCAGCCGCGACGATCCCGAGTCGAGAGCCGTCGGGGACGGCTATCAGCGGCAAGAACGAGGCCGCCAGGACACCCAACCCGATGGCCAGGCTGCGCCCCGGGCCCCACCGCGCGGCGAACCAACGGGTGATGCGCAGCTGTCCGGCGACCGCCACCAGACCTGAAACAACGAAGATCGCCGCCACCAGTAGCGTTTGGTAGCGCTTGGTCAACTGCGCCGCCTGCAGCGGCAGGGCGAGGTAGACCTGGAAGGACAACACGTAGGAGCCGATCATCGCCGCCGCGAACAGCAGGAAGGAACGGTTCCCGAGGACCACTCGCCAGTCATCGAGTATCGATGTTTTCTCCGGCGCCGGATCGGCGCTGTGCTGCGGCAGCGCCAGCAACTGCGCGACCGTCAGTACCGCAAAGACCACCGCCGCGCCTGCTGCGGTGATGCGGAAGTCGATGGCTACCAGCATGACTCCGACCAGCGGGCCCAGCAGAATCCCAGCCTGATAGAAGATGTTGAACACCGCGAATGCTTCCACACGGCGCTCACGTGAATCGGCGGCCAGGTACGCGCGCACCGCGGGGTTGAACAACGCTCCGGCGAAGCCGGTGGCAGCGGAGGCGATCAACACGACCGGTAATGAGTGAGCGAAGATCAGCAACGCGAAGCCGCCCGTTCGAAGCAGGCAGCCGGCCACGATCAACGGTTTGTAGCCGATCCGGTCTGCCAGCGTGCCGCCGACAATGAACATGCCCTGTTGGGAGAAGTTGCGGACACCCAAAACCAGCCCAACAGCCCACCCCGCCAGCCCGAGTGGGCCGGCGAGGTAGGCAGCCAGGTACGGCATCAACATGTAGAAACCGAGGTTGATGCCGAACTGGTTGATCATCAGCATCCGGCTGGGCCGGTCGAAGCTGCGAAATTGCGTCAGCAATTCCATTACTGCATCGCTCCGGTGGGATCCACGACGGTGGCGCACCGGGTCCAGGACTGCACGACCAGCTCGTCGGGGTGGGCGATGACGGCTGGCCCTTCGGGGGGAAGGTGGTCGAGCAGGCCGTGCTCGCGGCAGTAGTCGTCGTTGTAGATGGTGTCGAAATAGCGTTGCGGACCGTCGGGAAAGACCGCGGCGATGGTGGTCCCGGCGGGCATGGTCCGCGCGGCCCACCCGGCCACCAGGCCGACGGCACCCACGCTCCAGCCGCCGCTGGCGTGGTGGGTGGCCGCCAGCGCGCGCGCGGCCCAGACCGCCTCGGCGGGTGCCACCCAGTGCACCTCGTCAAACGCCGCATAGTCGACGTTGCGAGGGTAGATGCTCGATCCCAGACCGCGCATCAACCGGGTGGCCGCGGGTTGACCGAAGATCGTCGAGCCCACGGTGTCCACCCCGATCACCTTCAGATCCGAGTTCGCCTCGCGCAGCACCCGTGCCACTCCCGCCGAGTGCCCGCCGGTGCCCACCGAGCACACCAACACATCGATGCGACCAAGCTGGTCGAGCAGCTCCAGGGCCAGCGGACGGTAGGCGTCCACGTTCTCGGGGTTGTTGTACTGGTTGGGGCACCACGCGTCGGGGTCAGCGGCCAGCAGCTGTGCAATGCGGTCCTTGCGGGCCTGTTGCCATCCGCCGACCGGGTGGGGCTCGGTGACCAGGTCGACCTCGGCGCCGTAGGCGCGCAACATGTTCTGCACGATGGGCTCCATGCCTGGGTCGGTGACCACCGTGACCGGGTGCCGGTACACCATGCCGGCCAGCGCCAGCCCCAGGCCCAGGGATCCGCTGGTGGATTCCACGATGCGGGCCCCCGGACGCAGTTCACCGCGGGCCCGGGCGCGTTCAACCATGTGCACTGCGGGCCGGTCCTTCATGCTGCCGCCGGGATTGAAGCCTTCCAATTTGGCCCAGAAGCCGCGGTCTGCGGCAGTTAGCGGTTCTGAGATCAGCAGTACCGGGGTGTTGCCCACCAGCCCGGCCGGCTGACGGTGGCTTCCCGGCACGGGCGGGCATTGTGCGGGGCTGAGAGGCCGGTCCACCAACGTCAGCGACCGGGAACTGCAGGGCAGACGGGATTCCAGAGAGTTCGAGGAACGAGCAGAGTTGTTGTTCATGCGATCGTCGCTTTCTAGCAAGAGGCCGCTGGCGCAGCCAGTGACAAGGGAAGCGGCCACCGGCCGTCGTGACAGTGCACAGACGACCTGGCGCTACCCAGTCAGCGACGAGAAGAGCACAACCGCGTCAGAAGTTCTTGACCGGTCAAAATGCGAGCGATACCACGCGGCGGACCACGACCGCCCAAGATCACGTGCCGCCCGAACAACCCCACCGCGCCGATCACCGCTACCACCACGCTCAGAGCAGCCACGGTGGTGACCGGCGCGTTAGGCAGCACGGCGGACATGAACGCCTCGTGATGGACAACCGATGGAGTTCCGATGTGCGCGTGATTGCTGCTGATTGTGAATTCGCTACCCAGCGAACTCACCAGAACATGAGCGGGATGGGGTGCAGCAGGCTCATGCCGCACCTCGGCGTGTCCGAGAAGAAGGATCCACACCGCGACCGCGGCAACTGCAGCAGCCAATGCCGCGGTGAATTGCCACCACGGCCGCGGGCATGCGTTTGATCCGCTCACAGTACTTACAGCGTACCAACGGGATCGGGGTTGCGTCGACGACAGGCGGCCATGCTGGGACATCACGTCCGCCCCCACCGTTTCGTACCCCATACCCCCTGAGGGTACAGGTGAGTGGGGTGGGCGGCAAGGGGCGACAAGGTCACAAAAAGGTTGTCGAACATCGTCTGGCGCATCGACAGGCCCAGGTGTATTACTAATGATTATCATTGTCATTAACGTGCGGGGCGGTGCCCTCAGCAGTTAGAGGAGCGATGCCGATGGCGCTGCAGTTGCCGCTACAGTCAGTGATCACGGCCGTCGGCGCTGGCAGGGAGCCCACCCCGGTGCGGGACTGCGAGGTGCAATCGGCGGGGACCCGTGTTGGTGAGCTCAAAGACTCGTTTCACCTCCAAATGGGTGAACATGTCGTGATTCCGGCCGCTGTATCGTGTACCCTCGGTGGGTATGAGAAGCATCCGATTGTGGTCGGATGATCGACGTGTAGAAACAAGCAGAGCGCCCCGATTGCGCTTTGCCGTAGTCGTCGCGGCTGCAGTCGCAGCATTGGCCATCATCGGTCACTGCGTGCCGGCGCGCGCCGCTGCTCTGCCATCTTCGCCGCCGGAACAACTTTCAGTGGCCTCGCTTCCTCTTGCGGTCCATGCCAGCGCTGATCAGCCGCAGCTTGCGCAGGAGCGGCCAATCTGTAAAGCCTCGAAGGTGTTAGCAATTGATGGGATACCCGCCGCGGTGATGACCGCGCTGGTCGTCCTCGGCCTGGGCTTGGCGGCGCTGGCGGGTATGGGCTGGCTGACGCAGCTTGTGGCACCGGCCGGACGGAGCCCTCCGCAACCACGCGTTGCCATCTTGTCCGGTCGAGATCTTCTGACTCGGTTCTGCTTAGCTCGTCGCTGACTGGTCAGCGTCAAGCCCTGGTGCTGTGCTGCACCCGGCTGGTGACGTCTGTTCCTGTCGATTTTCGCGCGGTAGTCGCGCCCTGATCTAAAGCCGACTGATGTGATGCATTCACTATTTGATGAATTATACAAATACTCTGCCGCGCCCGGGTTGCTGAGTTGCTCGCGGCCGAGGGAAGCACGGCGCCGTGAGCCTGCCCGCCGAGGCCGATTCGTTCGTACGTTAGCCGAGGCTCGCGGACGGCGGTCGCTGTCCACAGGGATGTTGCAGGTCCCCGATCGCCGGGAAACGAACTTCGGCGGCACCGCCGATCTTTCCAAGGCGCCGACATGGTCCCTCCGCCGCCTTGGCACGGGAACACATTTCGGTAGCGGAGCCGCATTCTTTCAAGGAGAGCAAACATGTCGTATCTGACAACGCATCCGGAATCACTGGCGTCGGCGGCCGGTGATCTGCAAACGATCGGCGCGGCGATGGATGACCGAACGGCGGCGGTCGCGGTCCCGACGGCCGCAGTGGTGCCGGCCGCCGCTGACGAAGTGTCTGCGTTGACCGCGGCCCAGTTCGCCGCGCACGCGCAGTTGTACCAAGCAGTGGCTGCCCAGGCCACAGCAATTCACGACCAGTTCGTTGCCGCCTTGGCGACTAGCGCTGGGTCCTATGCCGTCACCGAGGCCGCCAATGCGGCCGCGACCGGCTAACGCGCGTCATAGCTGAAGGGGTATGCGAATGGATTTCGGGGCACTTCCACCGGAGATCAATTCGGCCAGGATGTATTTGGGTCCCGGTTCCGGACCGATGCTGGCCGCCGCGGCCGGCTGGGATGAGCTGGCCGTTGAAATGAGTTCAGCCGCAACGTCTTACGCCGCGGTAATCGCCCGGATGACGGCCTTGTCCTGGTACGGCCCGGCGGCGACCTGGATGGCGTCGGCAGCTGCGCCGTATGTGATGTGGATGACAACGACCGCAACCGCAGCGGAGCAGGCGGCCGACCAGGCCCGCGCCGCAGCCGCCGCATTTGAGGCGGCGTTCGTGCAGACCGTGCCACCACCGGTGATCGTGGCCAATCGCAGCTTGTTGATGAGCCTGATCGCGACGAACATCTTCGGGCAGAACACGCCGGCGATCGCGGCCACCGAGGCCCAGTACGCGCAGATGTGGGCCCAAGATGCGATGGCCATGTACGGATACGCCGGCTCGTCAGCGGCCGCGTCGACGTTGACGCCTTTCGCGCCGCCCCAGCAAGTCGCCAATCCGAGCGGGTTGGCTGCGCAGGGCGCCGCTGTCGCCCAGGCCACGGGCGGTTCGGTGGCAACCGACACCCAGGCCGTCCTCACACAGCTGACATCGTCCGTACCCACCGCGTTGCAGCAACTTGCTTCGCCCCTGTCGTCGGGTTCGGTGTCCTCGATGCTGAGTGCGATAAACCCGGAGCTGTCAACGATAAGTTCAACCGCGTGGATCGCCAGTGCCGGCCTGTCGACCGGGGAGAAGCTCAAGGGCCTGCTGCCGGCGGCCACCAGCGCACTCGCACCAGCCGTTGCCGAAGGGTTGGCCACCGGGCCGCTCGGATCCGGGTTGGCCGGTCTGGCAGGCTTCGGCGGTGCCGGCACGGTATCGGCGGGTATGGGGCAAGCCGGATTGGTCGGGTCGTTGTCGGCACCGCAGAGTTGGACAGCTTCTGTGCCGGCCAAGGCGGCTGCTGCGCTGACTGGCACCAACCTCGGCGCCGCTCCGGCCGCCAACTCCGGTGTCCCGAGCAGCATGTTAGGTGGACTCCCGTTGGCGGCGGCAGGAGAGCGCGGCGCAGCCGGGATGGTCCCCGATCCCCGGTTCCTGGAGCGCCCACCAATGGTGCCTCGGTGGTCAAACCTGGTTTAGGGAGAGTAGGCCACCACGAAGGGCCGCCAGAAACCACGGTTGCGTAGGCCTGGGGCGCCGTACAACGGCGCCCACGCAGACCTGTGTCCAACGCCCGATGAATCGGCGAAACGTTATCGCGCCCGGTTGCTGGAACAACATCCGACGCCTACCCTCTAGGGGTATGAGGTCTGTGCGAGAACGGACGGCTTCGTCTCCACGCACCTCGCCGCTGACACGGCGGTCGACGACCGCGGTCGCCACAGCCGCGTTCTTGCTTGTGCTGCTAGGGCATTCGGCACTGCTGCATTCGGAGACCGGCCACCCCCACCGCTCCCACGCGCTGTTATCCAGCGTGGGCGCGGAATTCGCGATCAATGTCGATCACCCCCATCTTGTCAACGGAGCGTTGACCGCTTGTCATGACGTCTCGGTGTCCGCGGTGTTGCCGCGAACCCCAACCATTTTGGTGGAAATCGGCGTGGCCGCAGCAATGGTCGCGATTGTCGCCGGAGTGTCCTGTGACGCCGCGACGTCGGGGCGGAGCCCACCGAATGCAGCACCGCCCGCCCTCACCGGTCGAGATCTCTTGACGCGGTTCTGCCTGATTCGTAGCTGATCGATCAGCTTCAGGTCGTGGTGTCATTGCGCACGGCGGCCGGTGCTCGCTGACCGGTGTTCGATGTCGCAATTCTGCGGCGCATTTGCGAAAGCGACGATCAATGAAGGATTCTTTGTCCCTAGCACACTCTGAGCGCTGCAGTACGCTCACTGAAACTGCCGAACTGCACTGCACTTGTGACGCGGCCGATCCGGGCATCGGAGGCCATCTTAATTCTGCGGCTGCCTCGGCCTGTTCAGCTGGTAGGTATCGCGAAGCCGCTAGTTTAGTGGGCAATACCCCGGTGCTGTGGATCTCGGACGCACTTGCGGCCGAGGGACGAGGGTTCTGGGCCAAGCTTGAGGGCACCAATCCCGGCGGAATGAAAGATCGGCCCGCCTTGCACATGGTTCAACGCGCTCGGGCTCGCGGCGAACTACAACCAAACGCACAGATTGTCGAATCCACCAGCGGCACGCTTGGATTGGGTCTGGCATTGGCCGGGCAGGTATACGGCCATCCCGTGACTTTGGTTACTGATCCCGGCATGGAGCCCATCGTGCAACAGATGCTGGCCGCGTACGGGGTGCGCATCGAGATCGTCGCCGAGCCGCATCCGCGCGGGGGATGGCAGCAGACCCGCGAAGCCCGCGTGGCGCAACTGCTGGCCGCAGATCCGCGCGCGTGGAATCCCGATCATTACAACAATCCTGACAACGTAGGCAGCTACGAGTCGCTGGCGCTTGAACTGCTGAATCAGGTTGGAAGCGTTGATGTCCTGGTGTGTTCGGTGGGCACCGGAGGCCACTCGGCCGGTGTGACGCGTGTGCTGCGCGAAGCTAACCCCGACCTGAAGTTGATCGGGGTTGACACCATCGGCTCGACGATCTTCGGGCAGCCGGCCGCCGCCACACGGTTGATGCGCGGTTTAGGGTCGAGTATCTATCCCCGCAACGTCGACTATGCCGCGTTCGCCGAGGCGCATTGGGTAGCCCCGGCTGAAGCCGTGTGGGCATGTCGGACGCTGGCAAGTACGTACTTCATCAGCGGAGGGTGGAGTGTCGGTGCGGTGGCGTTGGTCGCCGGTTGGGCTGCTCGCGCCTACCGTCCCGGTACGACGATAGTCGCCATCTTTCCCGATGGTCCCTTGCGCTACTTCGACACCATCTATAGCGACGATTTTTGCCGCGGCCACGATTTGCTCCTCGCAGCCCGCCCGCGTGAGCCCGCAGTCATCACTGACCCAACCGACCAGGTTGTGCAGTCGTGGACGCGGTGCACGACCGTACGCGATCCAACCCTGTCAAGGCAGTGAGCATTTTCCGGTGTGCACGTCTTCACCCCGGAGGGTCGGTGTCAGCGGAAACCTCAAGGTCGCAGCTACGTTGCGGCAGTTCCGTTGTCCCCCAAGTCCGCAGGGACAAACGGTATGGCGCGATGCTGGCCGTGGACACCGCAGCATCCTCGATCTGCTATGCGACCTTCGACGTTGATCAACGAGCCGCAACGACCACGGAAGGGGAGGCTCGATGCCGCCTTTGGAACGCCCGCAGAGACCGGACCCGCGCACAATCCTGCTCCTCTACAGCGGACTGCTGGCCGCAGTCGCCGGTTGGGTCAACTCGGTGGCCCTCCTGGTGTGGGTATATCCGGTGGGCAACCTCACGGCGCTGACCACCAAAATCGGCCAGCACACTACTAATTCACTACTGCATCCGGGTGGCATGATCGCGGCGATCGTCGCCGGATTTCTGATCGGCGTTCTGGGAGCCGGTTCTCTGCTTGCTCCCGCGCAAAGCCCTACTGGCCCGCGCCACGCCGCGGTGCTTCTGGGAGAAGCAGCTCTGCTGTTGGCTGCCGCCGGTATCGAACACCCGTTGATCAGAGCGCCGCTGGCCGCCGCGGCGTGCGGATTGCAGAATGGAATGACTTCCAGTTTCCCGGGGATGCCCATCCGCACCACTCACTTCACCGGCACGATCACCGACCTCGGCCTGCTGGTGGCGCGTAGTCACCGCCACGGAATCGACCGCTGGAAAGCCGCGCTGCTGAGTTCGACGGTCCTGCTATTCATCGGTGGCGCCGCCGGCGGCGTGATCCTCGGCGGCCGGATCGGCGACCACGCACTAATCCCGGCGGCCATCACGTGCGGGGGTCTCGCTATCGCACACGTGTTGCGTTTTCGCTGGCATCGCTCGCTCGCTGTCGACACGGCACCCGCGCTCGAACCCGGCCAAAACGGGGACGCACCGTCATAAGCCGACGTCATCAACGCGCTTGCCCGCGGGTCGAATGCAGTGACTCCTGGTGACTACCAAAGTGCTGCAGGCATTCTCAGCGACCTCAACGTTGCAGATCCAAGCGGCCCCGGTGCAGCGGCCGCCGACCCCGCAGGACTGACGAGGATAGCGACAGCTCAAGTCAAGCACGCCTCGCCGCTCAACGCCGTCGTGGAAGCTATCGACGACCCTGCTGACACACCCGGACGCAACCGTCAATCTGACGCCGCCGTTACCGCACCATCTTCCCGGGATTGCGTACGTGTAGCCATCAGCGATTTACGCGGCGGCTTCGCTTGTGGGCGAAAGCTGTGCGCGTTTGGCGGCACGCCGTTGCCCGCTCGGCGAACCGGCGATCGGTTTGTGGCTGCGGTGCACGTAGGCCGACAAGGCCTTCCTTGATTCCTTCGGTGACCTCGGGAATATCAAAGCGATGCCCCGAATCCTGGGAAGGGCACGAGCAACTGAGTCCGCTGTAGGGGTCTCCCGGATCAGCCGTAACCGCCGAGGCGGTACCGCCGATTACCACGCCCGTCGCGGCCACAACGGCCATCAAGTGCTGCAGGCGCCTGCCATGGAGCGTCATCGCGTCCTACCGGCTCTCGACACTGAGACCAGCGAACCCGAATCCGACGTCAGCCCAGCCATCGGCGGCAGGGCTCGGAAATATCCCTAACAGGTGCAGCACCGTCGGCGAACACATAACTCTATATACGGTAGCCCTGTACGGTATGGCGATCAACCGCCTGGCGCCTGCGCTCGCATGGCCGGATGCTCTACCCCGCGGAACGTTGGCGCCCAATCCTCAGCGCGCTCAGTTGCATACCCAGCTGACGACCGTCCCACCGCCAAGCCTGTTCAAAGCATCGGTTTCGGCCGCGGCACGCGAAAAACCCGTTCCACCACGGTAGTTCACGCCGTCGGAAGCCACCGCGCCACACAGATTGAAGCTGATCACGACGCGGCAGTCCTTATCGTTGCAGCGATCGACTGCGACCTGTTCGGCTTGTGCCTTGGCGGGGTAACCCTGCGCTGTACCCCAAGCGCCGCTCGGGGCATAGGCGATCGCGCCGTAGCGCATCACGTGCGGCACGGGCATCTCCGGCCGCATGCCCATCTCAGACATCGCAGCTTTGTCCAGATTGGCGCTCACCTGCGGAACCAGCGGAAGCGCTATGGCCATCAGCCCGGCTGTGGCACCGACGCTTGCGACTGCTACTGCGATTTTATGCCGTCTCTTAGTTGTCATTGTCTTGATTCCTCTCTTGTACATTCCCGTGTGTGATGATTTGGCCCTGTTGTGCTGTGGGCGAGAGACTTTCGACCGAGGCCAAACACGCTCTGCTCCAGACTCTTAGGCGGATTAGGGATGGTGCGGTATTGAAGGCGGTGTCGGCACCGTGGTCTGCCGTGGCTCGTTCTCCTTCCCGGGTTCCATACCTTTGCCTGCCCCCATCATTGGGCAGCTGCTGCGTTCGCCGCCGCTTGATGGTGGGTGCCCGGCGCTCGGGCCATTCGTGGCGCGGGACAAGAAGAAACCGGCAAAAAACAGCAGGGCTACGACGAAAACGACACCGGCGGTAGTGCCGACGAGCACCCACGCCTGGTCTAGTGGACTCGGCGGATTGGATTGGTGCGCGCGGCTGGCATGCTCTGCTGCCGTGCGAGGCTCCTGCGATCCTGATGTCTGCGTCATGTAATAGATTTTTCGGCAAAATACCCCCTGGGGGTAGGGACTAAAGTCACCAAAAGACTAGTTTTGTTCGGCGCATTCGCAACAGCGGGGATCTCTTTTTTTCGAGCAGAGCGAGAAATTGGTCGTCTTGGTCTGGGTGGGCCGCTGCTGCGCCGCCGCGCAGAATGGCGGTGCCGGTGATGACCGCGAGGGTGGTGACGAGCGCGCCGACGTGGATGGTGATTCTGGTGGACATGCCCTGTGGTCTTTCTGCCATGTAGGCGTTCGCCTGGTGGGGCCGTGCGCCTACTTTCTACTTGCCTGCGCTGGTTTCAGGCGCGGCGACGTCGTTGCGGCGCTTATTCGTTCGCGATTCGCCCAGGGGCAGGAGCGACTATGATTCGCATGTAAAGGAACAATTCCTGCCGGCAGATTGCACCAGGAGTTCTGGTCGCCTCGGGCATAAAACCGTGGCCGTTTTCGCCGCGGCTGGTCGCCCCTATCAGTCCGGCAAGGCCAAACTGAGCTACCCCGGGTTTTGTACACACTCGGTTACTGGTGTGCCTCCGTTTTGGCGGCGGCGTCTTGAGCGTAGTAGTTCGCTTCGAATTCGGTGGGGGGTATGCGGCCCAGACGGTGCATGAGCCGGCTGGTGTTGTACCAGCTGACCCACTCGGCGGTGAGTAGTTCCACGTCGGCTAACCGGTGCAGCGGGCCGCGGCGAAACGGTGAGTCGTTGCGTACCGCTTCGGTCTTGTAGAGCCCTATCGTCGTCTCTGCGAGGGCGTTGTCGAAGGCGTCGCCCACTGATCCGACTGATGGTCGTAGTCCGGCCAGCATCAGGGTTTCCCCGAACCTCACCGATGTATATTGAGACCCCGCATCTGAGTGGTGAATTGTGCTGCCCGTCAATGGAATACCTTCCATTGACCTCAGGTTGGCGGCTTGGCGGATCGCTGACTCGACGAATGCGGTGCGCTTGTTGGCACTGCACTGCCAGCCCACGATGCGCCCGGCGAAGGCGTCGATGACAAACGCGGTGTAGACGAACACCCCGGTGCACAGCCGTAGGTAGGTGAAGTCGGCTACCACCAGCACGTTGGGGGCTGGCACCGTGAACCGGCGGTCCACCAGGTCTGGTGGTCGGATCGCGCACGGATCGGCCACGGTAGTGCGCACTTTCTTGGTCCGTGTCACCCCCTGCCAGCCGTTGGCCCGCATGAGGCGCTCCACGGTGCATCGGGCCACCTCGATGCCCTGCCGGCGCAGGTGAGCCGACATCTTCCTCGCCCCATACAGTGACTCCGGCTTGCGGCGGCCCTTCTCGTCGGGCTCGTAGTAGCCGGCCAGAATTTCGGTGATCGCCATGTCCCACAGGGCCCGCTTGCAGGGCTGCCTGCTGCGCCAGGCGTAGAACGTTCTCGGGGCGATCTGACAGCCATGCTCGGTGAGCACCCTACAGATCGGAACGACCCCAAACCGAGCGCGATGCTCGGCGATGAACGCACAGATCAACGGTGTCGCGGGTCGCTCGCCCGCGCAAAGAAACTTGTTGCCGCCTTCAGGATCTCGACGGTTTCTTCCAGCTCGCGGTTCTTCCTTCGCAGCTCCCGCAACTCCTGGGACTCCCGGGTGCTCATCCCCGCCGCTTGACCGTCATCGACTTCGGCCTGACGCACCCACTTACGCAGCGTTTCGGTACTCATCCCCAACCGTGTGGAGATGGCCCGCATCGCCGCCCACTCCGTCTCGTAGTCCTCGCGATGCTCCCGGAGCAACCGGACCGCCTTGGCCTTGACCGCCGGGTCGTATTTGCTTGGCATCGTGCCATCCTTCCCTCGAAAGAAGGTGCGCACGAAACCCGGGCTGGTTCAACCCGGCTTGCCTGGCGACGCCTCGACCAGAGCGCAGCCAGGAATAAACGGACCCGAGTCCGGTTGTACTGGGTATCACCGACTCAGGAGGTACCTATGCCCGCGATCACCGCAGACACGTTGACGTTGCCGAGGGTGGCACCGGCCGGACCCGCCGACGCCGAGCGTCCGGTCCGATCCGTCACCACCGGGCCTCGGGGGTATGAGGGCCTGGGATTCCCGGTGGTCCGGGCTTTCGCCGGAGTCAGCCCCGCCGCGCTGGACCCGTTCGTGCACATGGACCAGCTGGGCGAGGTGGACTATCAGCCGGGCGAGCCGCGCGGCACCGACTGGCACCCGCACCGCGGCTTCGAAACCGTGACATACCTGATCGACGGCAAATTCGCCCACCAGGATTCGCACGGTGGCGGCGGATTGATCGGCGACGGCGCCACCCAGTGGATGACGGCCGGGTCGGGAATCCTGCACATCGAGACCCCACCCGCCGAGATGGTGGACAGCGGCGGGGTCTTCCACGGCATCCAGCTGTGGGTGAATCTGCCCAAGCGGGACAAGTTCGCTCCGCCGCGTTACCAGGCCATCGAGGGCGGCGACGTCAAGCTGCTGGCATCCGAGGACGGCGGCTCGCTGCTGCGCATCATCGCCGGCGACGTGTCGGGCCACCACGGTCCCGGAGTCACCCACACACCGATCACCTTGGCGCACGCGACCATCGAAAGCGGTGCGCGACTGAACATCCCGTGGCGCCCCGACTTCAACGCGCTGGTCTACGTGCTGTCCGGGGAGGGGACGGTCGGTGCGGCGGGCCGCCCGATCAGGCAGGGTCAGCTGGCGGTCCTCGGTCCGGGTGATCGCATCACCGTGGCCGCCCGGCTGGGCCGGAACCCCATGGACGTGTTGCTGCTGGGCGGGCAACCGCTTCGGGAGCCGGTATTCCACTACGGCCCGTTCGTGATGAACTCCAAGGCCGAGGTGATCGAGGCCCTGGAGGACTACCAATCGGGCAAGTTCGGAAGTATCCCGGCGAACGCGCTAACGCCGCGGCGAGGCGGTGGCACACTCTAGTAATGCCGCATGTGGCAAGTCGCGGGCCCGGGCGCCCCCCCGCTGCAAAAGCCGACGAGACGCGTAAACGCATCGTGCGGGCGGCCCGTCAAGTGTTCAGCGAACGTGGCTACGACGGCGCGACGTTCCAGGCCATCGCGATCCGCGCCGACCTGACCCGTCCCGCGATCAACCATTACTTCGCCAGCAAGCGGGTGCTGTACACCGAAGTCTCCGATCGGACTACCGACCTGGTGGTCAACGCCGGCATCGAACGGGCGCGGGGCGAGCAGACGCTGTTGGGCCGGGTGGGAGCCTTCGTCACCACAGCGATCGAGGCTGACACCGAAAACCCTTGTACCGCAGCATTTTTAGCTACTGCCGTGCTGGAGTCGCAGCGGCATCCGGAGCTGCGACGGACCGAGAACGACACGGTGCGGATCACCCGAGAATTCCTGATCTGGGCCGTCGACGAGGCCCGCGAGGGCGGGGAACTCGCCCCCGGCATCGACGGCGACCGACTGGCGGAGGCTTTGCTGCTGATGCTGTGCGGGGTGGGTTTCTACGCGGGCTTCGTCGGCAGCTTCCAGGAGGTGGAGAACATCCTCGGGACGCTGGGCCAGCTGATCGGGGGGAATTTGTGGAGCCCCGCCGCCAGCCGGCAGTGACCTGACCCACGAAGCGTATAGTTTACCTAAGTTATTAGGTAGCATGGATGGTCATGACGGATCTCCACACGCCCTCGTTGCGTACCGCCGGCGACAGCTGGCTCATCACCGAAAGCGTCGGCGCCACCGCGTTGGCAGTAGCCGCATCGCGCGCGGTGGAGACGGCCGGGCCGGACCCGCTGATCCGCGACGAGTTCGCACAGGTGCTGGTCGCCACGGCCGGACCGGCGTGGGCCAGGCTCGCCGACCCGAGCATCGCCTGGCTCGACGGCGACGAACACGGCAGACGCCTGCACCGGGTGGGTTGCGACTACCAGGCGGTGCGCACCCGCTACTTCGACGAGTACTTCGGCAGCGCCGTGCGGGACGGTATCGGGCAGGTGGTGATCCTGGCCGCCGGCCTGGACTCGCGGGCATACCGGTTGCAGTGGCCGACCGGGACCCAGCTATACGAGATCGACCAGCCCAAGGTGCTGGAGTACAAATCCGAGGTGCTCGGTTCCCACGGTGCGGTCCCGTCGGCAACCCGGCATGCCGTCGCGGTGGACCTGCGTGAGGACTGGCCGGCGGCGCTGATCGAGGCCGGGTTCGACCCGTCGCGCCCCACCGCCTGGCTGGCCGAGGGGTTGCTGGCGTATCTGCCCAGCGACGCCCAGGACCGGCTGTTCCAGCTGTGCACCGCACTGAGCGCGCCGGGCAGTCGTCTCGCCGTCGAGGCATTCACCATGGTCGTCGACGGCAACCGGCAGCGCTGGGACCGGATGCGGGACCGGCTCGGTCTGGACGTCAACATCGGCGCGCTCACCTACCACGAGCCGGAGCGTTCGGATCCAGCACAATGGCTCACCGACCACGGCTGGCAGGTCCACAGCGTGGACAATCACCAGGAAATGGCCCGGCTGGGCCGTCCGGTACCCGAAGATCTGGTCGACGAGGCCATCACCGCCACGCTGATGTGGGGCCACCTGGCAGGAGTGCAGAAATGAGCGGATTACGCAGCCACGACGACACCTGGGACATCAGGACCAGCGTCGGCACCACGGCCGTGATGGTCGCCGCGGCGCGGGCGGTGGAAACCGAACAACCCGACGCCCTGATCCGGGACCCCTACGCAAAACTCCTGGTGACCAACGCCAACGCCGGAGTGCTGTGGGAGGCCATGCTCGACCCCGCCGTCGCGGCCAAGGTGGAAGCGATGGACGCCGAAGCCGCGGCCATGGTCCGGCACATGCGCGGTTACCAGGCGGTGCGGACCCACTTCTTCGACACCTTCTTCCGCGACGCCGTCGCCACCGGGATCCGGCAGGTCGTCATCCTGGCGTCGGGCCTGGATTCACGGGCGTATCGACTGGACTGGCCGGCCGGGACCACCGTCTTCGAGATCGACCAGCCGCAGGTCCTGGAGTACAAGTCGACGACCCTGTCCGAGAACGAGGTGACGCCGTCGGCCGACCGCCGGGCGGTGGCGATCGACCTGCGCCAGGACTGGCCGGGCGCGCTGCGCGACGCCGGCTTCGACCCCACCGCACCGACGGCGTGGCTGGCCGAAGGGCTGCTGATGTACCTGCCCGCCGAGGCGCAGGACAAGCTGTTCACCCAGGTCAGCGAGTTGAGCGCGCCAGGCAGCCGCATCGCTGCCGAAACCGCACCCGCGCACGCCGACGACCGCCGCCAGCAGATGCGCGAACGGTTCAAGAAGGTCGCCGAGGAGATCGGGCTGGAAGAGACCATCGACGTCGGCGAGCTGATGTATCGCGACGAGCACCGGGCACCGGTCGACGAGTGGTTGAACAGTCACGGCTGGCGGGCTGTCGCCGTGAGCTCCCCCGACGAGATGCAGCGACTGGACCGCTGGGTGGTCGACGTGCCCATGGCCGACGACAAGGACGCGTTCTCCGACTTCGTGATGGGCGAGCGGCTGTAGCGGCGCCTTCTGTCCATTCCTTCCGGGTGACTAGGATCGGGAGTTATCACCCACGAGCGACCGCTGGCCGACGGCTGCGGGCACCTCGGGAAGGAAGGACAACGATGACCACCGAATCCCCGCCCGCCCCCCCGCAGTCGCAAGCTGCCGAAGACGTCGACATCGCCGGAACCGTCGACCGCCTGCGCCGGACGTTCGCTTCCGGACGCACCCGCAGTTACGAGTGGCGCAAGCACCAGTTGCTGCAGCTGGCCAAGCTGGTCGAGGACAACGAACCGGCCATCGCCGCCGCGCTGGCCGAGGACCTGGACCGCAATCAGGTCGAAGCGTTCATCGCCGACATCGCCACCACCGCCGGTGAAGCCAAGTACGCGGCCAAGAAGCTGAAGAGATGGATGCGCCGCAAGTACCTGCTGCTGGAGGCGCCGCAGCTGCCCGGCCGCGGTTGGGTGGAGTACGAGCCGTACGGCACCGTGCTGATCATCGGCGCGTGGAACTACCCGTTCTATTTGACCCTCGGTCCCGCGGTCGGCGCGCTGGCCGCCGGCAACGCCGTCATCCTCAAACCCTCCGAGATCGCCCCGGCGTCGTCGCGCCTGATGGCCGAGCTGGTGCCCAAGTACCTGGACACCGACGCGGTCGCGGTGATCGAGGGTGACGGGTCCGTCACGCAGGAGCTGATCGGGCAGGGCCTGGACCGCGTGCTGTTCACCGGCGGCACCGAGATCGGCCGCAAGGTCTACGAGGGCGCCGCCAAGCACCTGACCCCGGTCACCCTCGAACTGGGCGGCAAGAGCCCGGTGATCGTGGCCGCGGACGCCGACGTGGACGTCGCGGCCAAGCGGATCGCCTGGATCAAGATCATGAACTCCGGGCAGACCTGCGTCGCGCCCGACTACGTGCTGGCCGACGCCACGATCCGCGACGAGCTCGTCGACAAGATCGGTTCCGCGCTGACCAAGTTCCGGGCCAACGACAACCAGGCCGGTATGCGCATCGTCAACGAGCGCCAGTTCGACCGGTTGACCGGGTACATCGACGCGGCTGAAGCGGACGGCAAGGGGAAGGTCGCGGTCGGCGGCAAGTCCGACGCGTCCAGCCTGCGCATCCAGCCGACCGTCGTCGTGGACCC
Organism: Mycobacterium sp. NGS59; assembly: GCF_059812345.1. Classification (NCBI taxonomy): domain Bacteria; kingdom Bacillati; phylum Actinomycetota; class Actinomycetes; order Mycobacteriales; family Mycobacteriaceae; genus Mycobacterium; species Mycobacterium sp. NGS59. The sequence continues at coordinate 82,597 of NZ_JCALCN010000012.1, read as the reverse complement.
GGATGTGGACGGACCGTTGATGCAGAACGAGATCTTCGGCCCGATCCTGCCGGTCATCACGGTCACGTCGCTGGACGAGGCGATCAATTTCGTCAATGCCCGGCCCAAGCCGCTGTCGGCCTACCTGTTCACCAAGACGAAGGGAACCCGCGAGCGGGTGATCAAGGAGGTGACGGCCGGCGGCATGCTGATCAACCACCTCGCCTTCCAGGTGTCGACGGCCAAGCTGCCGTTCGGTGGCGTCGGCTCCTCCGGCATGGGCGCCTACCACGGGAAGTGGGGTTTCGACGAGTTCAGCCACCGCAAGTCGGTGCTGACGAAGCCGACCCGCCCCGACTTCTCCAAGATGATCTACCCGCCGTACACCGATCGGGCTTTCAAGCTGGCCCGCAGGCTGTTCTAGCCTGAGCCGTCCACTTATTGCGTTGCAGAGAGGAAACTGATGCCCGGAGTGCAGGATCGTGTCGTCGTAGTAACCGGCGCCGGCGGGGGATTGGGTCGTGAATACGCCCTGAACCTCGCCCGGGAGGGCGCCAGCGTCGTGGTCAACGACCTCGGTGGTGCCCGCGACGGCACCGGTGGCGGGTCGGCGATGGCCGATCAGGTCGTCACCGAGATTCGGGACGCCGGGGGCCGCGCGGTCGCCAACTACGACAGCGTCGCCGAAGCCGACGGTGCGGCCAACATCATCAAGACCGCGCTCGACGAGTTCGGCGCCGTGCATGGTGTGGTGAGCAACGCCGGGATCCTGCGCGACGGCACCTTCCACAAGATGACGTCGGAGAACTGGGACGCCGTGCTCAAGGTGCACCTGTACGGCGGCTACAACGTGATCCGCGCGGCCTGGCCGCACTTCCGCGAGCAGAGCTACGGACGCGTCGTGGTGGCCACCTCGACCAGCGGGTTGTTCGGCAACTTCGGCCAGACCAATTACGGCGCAGCGAAATTGGGCCTGGTGGGTCTGATCAACACGCTGGCACTCGAGGGCGCCAAGTACAACATCCACGCCAACGCGGTCGCCCCGATCGCGGCCACCCGGATGACCGAGGACATCATGCCCAAGGAGGTGCTGGAGAAGCTGACCCCGGAGTTCGTCGCGCCGGTGGTGGCCTACCTGTGCACCGAGGAGAACCCGGACAACGGCTCGGTGTTCGTCGTCGGGGGCGGCAAGGTGCAGCGGGTTGCGCTGTTCCAGAACGACGGGGTGAACTTCGACAAGCCGCCGACGGTGCAGGATGTGGCGGACGAGTGGGGCCAGATCACCGATCTGTCGGCCGCGCAAAAAGCTGGATTCAAGCTCTGACCGATCCGGCGAAAGCACCTCGCGCTTCATGAAAGCTTCGGTAGTACAAGAGCTTTCCGGTCCGTCCGGCCTTGTCTACACCGATGTCGAGGACGTATCCGATGGCGGTGGCAACATCGTCATCGAGGTACGCGCCGCCGGGGTGTGCTTCCCCGACCTGCTGCTGACCAAGGGCAAGTACCAGCTGAAGTTGCCGCCCCCGTTCGTGCCCGGGATGGAGACGGCCGGTGTGGTGCGGTCGGCGCCGGTGGACTCGGGTTTCCGTGTGGGCGAACGGGTTTCGGCATTCGGTGTGCTCGGCTGTTATGCCGAGCAGGTGGCCGTCCCGGTGTCGCACGTGATTCGCAGCCCGGCCGAACTCGACGACGCCGAATCGGTGTCGTTGTTGGTCAACTACAACACCATGTATTTCGCGCTGTCCCGGCGCGCGGTGATGCGGCCCGGTCAGACGGTGCTGGTGCTGGGCGCGGCCGGCGGGGTGGGCACCGCCGCCGTCCAGATCGCCAAGGCGATGGGCGCCAGCCAGGTGATCGGCGTGGTGCACCGCGAAGCGGCCATGGCCTACGTCAAGGCCCTGGGTGCCGACCAGGTGCTGCACCTGAGCGAAGGCTGGGTCGAGCGGGTGCTCGCGCACACCAACGGCCAGGGGGTGGACATCGTCGTCGACCCGATCGGTGGCAAGACTTTCGACGACGCGATCCGCGCGCTGGCGATCGACGGCAAACTGCTGGTGATCGGGTTCGCCGCGGGCAGCATCCCCACCCTGACGGTCAACCGGTTGTTGCTGCGCAACGTCGGCGTGCTGGGCGTGGCCTGGGGCGAATACCTCAACAAGGTTCCGGGCTCGGCGGTGCTGTTCTCGTCGGGGCTCAACCAACTGGTTTCGTTGGGCCTGAAACCGCCTCCACCACAACGCTATCCGCTGTCCGAAGCGCGAGCCGCGCTGCAGAGCCTGGACGACGGCGGCGTGCTCGGCAAGGTCGTGCTGGAGCCTTAGGCGAACAGGCTGTTGATCTCGGCGACGATGTCACTGGCCGCGTGCTGGAAGACCCGCACTTCGAACCCGGCCATCAGGACTCCCAACCCCACGGTCGCGGCGGCCGGCTTGCCGAACGCGTTGATCAGTCCGTTGACCGGATCTCCGTTGAGCGCCTGCAGTATTCCGTCGCCGAACAGGCTGATGTTGTAGGCCGGGAGGGCGGTCACGGCGGCATTGAGGATGTCGGTGGTGGGCAGCACAGTCGAGTAAGCCGACGCGGCAACGGCCGATGCGGTGTAACCGATCTTGAGGTTCGCGTTCAGTGCCGACTGGACGAAGTTCTGCGGCGACGACAGTGAGTACTGCGCGCCGGCCAGGATCTTGTTGCTGAGTCCCGCCGTGTCGACCGTCGGGATCAGCTCGACGAAGTCCGACGGGCCGATCAGCGAGACTTCGTGGCCGAAGTCGGCGATCCCCTGCTGGACTCCGGCGGCCAGCGCGGAGATGATCTCGCCGGGCGGCACCGGTGGGATCACGCCGAACCCGGTGGCGACGTTCGGCGGATCCGGTGACCAGCCGTTGGTGGTGCTGCCATACCCCAGGTTCACGATGACTTCGGTGCAGGGCTCGACGAGCGCGGCGAGCGGGTGACCGATGATCGGGATGGCCCGCAGCGGGGACAGGATCGGCAGGTTCTCGGTGGGAACCATGAAGTACTCGGTCAGGGTTGGGTGGGTGGTGTTCGTCAGCTGGATCGCGTTGGCCAGCGTTATGTCCGACAGGAACGGATAGCGGCCGTGTAGCTCGATGATGCCCAGGAATGCGTTGATGTCGGACACCACGTTGAGCGGGTATTGCGGGAAGCCGCCGAATCCGTCGTACTCGATGGTGTAGATGCGCGACGGGAACGAGTTGTCCGGGGTCGCCACGCCGAACACGTCCAGACCCAGGCTCGGTAATGCGAGCCCCGGAAAGCGCGCCAGCAGACCGCCGTTCGGATTGCTCGGATTGCCGACCAACGTGAAGTTCAGATGCTCGAACGGGCCGCCCGCCGGCACCGGCGTGTTGGTGGGGTTGAGCGCGATCATCTCCATCGAGGCGATGACCGCGCTCTGGGAGTAGCCGAACACGTTGACCTGAGTAGCGGTGAGTTTGCCGAAGGCGTCCCGAATCGCGTTGTCCAAGATGGTCAAGCCGCGCGCCGCCGACACGTCGAACGTCAGGTCCTTGATGCCGGTAAGGGGATACAAACCCTCGGGGGTGTTGATGCCGAGGTTGATTCCGCCGCCCCAGATCGGGTCGATATAGGCAAGGGGAATGCCCTGGATGTAGTCCTCGATCGGGATCGGATATCCGCTGGCGCCCATCACCAGCGTGAAGACACCGGCGGCAGGGGCTGCGGCGACATTACCGAGCAGCGACCGGATCGGCGACAGAACCGGATTGAGTGCGTTGCCGACGGCGTTGGCCAATTCGGTTTGTACGTAAGCCAATCCGCCGCCGGTCAGGATGCGGGCGAACTGCTCCTGGAACGCGGTCGCCTGCCGCGCGGCACCCTGGTACTCCGCGGCGAAGTCGTTCATCAGTTGCGCGAACGCGACCGAAACCTCGTCGGCGGCCGCGGCCAACACACCCGTCGCCGGGGTCGCTGCGCCGATCGCGGTGCGAAGTTGTTCCAGATCGGCTGCGGCAGTTGCGATCAAGTCCGGCTGAACGGCCAGGTACGACATGAGCCCATCCTTCGAATGACGAGGCCCCCCTGCCAGAGATCAGCTTAGGCCGACTGACGGTGCCGCATACGACTTTCTGAGAAAGCCTCCGCTACGAGATCACGTCGGTCGGAATCAGTGCACCGGTGAGGTTGTCGATGATCGAGGTGACCGTGTCGATCGTCACGATCAGCTGGAACCCTCCCGACAGGGTGAACAACGCGACGTCCGCGGCGATCGGGTTGCCGAACGCGTTCACCAGCCCCATCGGGTCGCCGTTGAGGGCCTGCTGGATGCCGTCCAGGAACAGGTTGAGGTTGTAGGACGGCAGGGTGGTGAGCAGGCTGTTCGCGATGTCGGCGGTCGGTAGCAGCGCCGCGTAGCCGTCGGCGGCGGACGCGGTGATGGCGGTGGTGATGTTTGTGTTCGCCGCCTTGAGCGCGTCGAAGACGCCGTTGACGGAGAAGCCGGTCAGCGACGGCACCTCGAACGGCAACCCGCCGCCTCCGCCGCCGCCCCCGCCGGTCGGCACCAGGTCGGTCAGCGACGGCAGCGTCGTCGGGACCATGCCCTGGATGTCGCCCACGAAGGCATTCCAGCCCTGGTTGGCCAGGACGATCTGGTCGCCGATGAAGTTCGCCGGGATTGGCGGGATCAGGCCAAACGGGGTGTGCACGTCGGCATAGCCGGTCGAGTAGCCGTAGTGCGGGTCGCCGTAGCCCCAGTTGACCAGGTAGGTCAGGTTCGGTTCGATCAGGTCCGCGATTGCATTGCCGAACACCGGGATCGAGCGGAACGGCTGGACGAGTGGCAGGCCGTCGTAGGTGATCACGTAGTAGTGGTCGGTGAGATTGCCCGGGGACACCGGCAATTCGACCATGCTGTAGCCGGGGGCCAGTGCGCCGTTCGCTCCGATGATGCTCGGATAATCGCCGTGCACGGTCTGGATACCGAGGAATGCGTTGAGGTCGGCCAGGAAGTTGATCGGATACCTCGGGAACTGCGTGTACCCGTCGTACTGCAACGAGAACATGTTGAGCGGATAGCCCGTGTTCGACGGCGTCGGGCCGAAGAAGTCCAGACCCAGCGCCGGCAGGGACAGGCCGGGGAATCGCGACAGCAGACCGCCGTTGGGCGCCATCGGGTTGCCCAGCAGCGTGAAGGTCAGTGGATTCAGCGGGTCGTAGGTTATTCCCGAGGCGACCAGATTGCGCAACTCGATCGAGGAGAGGACCGCACTCTGCGAGTAGCCCAGTACCGAAACGCTCTGTGGGTTCGGTCCTGCCATCAATCCGGTCGGCGAGAAGAGCGCATTGTGCAACATTTCGACGCCCCGCTGGACCGAGACGTTGAGCGTCAGATCCTTGATGGCGGTGAGCGGATACAGCCCTTCGGGAGTGTTCAGCGGGATCGACAGCGGATCGGTCACATGGAACTGGATCCACGGCCGCACCGCAGCCATGTAGGCCAGCGACGGTATCGGCGTGCCGCTGCCGGTCATGATCAATGCCACGTCGGTGGTCGGCAAGATCGTCGGAAGCGGCGTATTGACCGGTGTGCCGCCGGATATGGCGGGCGGCGCGAACAACGCCTGGATCGGTGCCAGCAGCGGCTGCAGCGGCGCCAGTAGCGCGTCGAGTGGCGATGCCGCGGCCAGCGCTGCCGCCCCGGCGATTTCGGCTTCGGCGTAGGCGAGGCTGGCCGTCGTCAATGCCCGGGTGAATTCCGCGTGAAACGCCGCCGTTTGACCGACGACCTGCTGGTACTCCAGGCCGAACACACCGAACAGGCGGGCCGCGGCTTCGGACACCTCGTCGGCGGCAGCGGCCGCCAAACCTGTGGTGGGGCCGGCCACCGCTGAGTTGATCTCGGCCAGGGCCGTCTGGAGGCCGGCCAGATTCTCGGCGGCGGCGGCCATCAGCTGCGGTTGCGTCGCTAGATATGACATCGGCGAATTCCCTTCACGGCCAAGGTATTTCGATACTCGACGGAGCTCGCTGACCCGGCGCTGAGGGTCATCATCGAGCCCGGCACCTGTCAGACTAGAACGGCCGCGTCGACCGCATAGTGCTTTTGCCGACTAAATATCTACGGGATCAGCGACTGGATGTCTTTGATGGTTGCGGCGAGGGCCTCGGTGATCACGAGGAATTCGACCCCGCCGGCCACCGACGCCAACCCGATGTCGGCGGCGATCGGGTAGCCGATCGCGTTGATCAGGTTGCCTTGCGCGAGCTGTTCGGTGAACAGCTGCACGTTGTAGGCGGGTAGCGACGTGAAGATCGACAGGCCGATGTCCGCGGTGGGAAGTAGCACGGCGTAGTTGGTCGAGATGATCGAGGCGACCGTGTTGACGATCTTGGTCGGGGACGGGAAGGCGGCCGCCTTCAGGGCGATATCGGACGGCGACGGCAGCGTCAGCGTCGGGGCGGTGACCGGTTGCGCGGCGATCGCCTGCAGGTCGGTGGCGAAGTTCTGGACACCCTGCTGGGTGCCGGTCGCGAGTGCGTTGAACACGTTGACCGGGGAAGCCGCACCCGTCAGGTCGGGGAACAGTCCGAACGGCGTCGGGATATCCGGGGGACTGGTGGAGTAGCCGTAGGCCGGGTCACCGTAGCCGAGGTTGACGAGCACCCTCGTGCTCGGCTCGAGCAGGTTGGCCAGCGGATTGCCGATGACCGGTATCGCCCGCAGCGGCTGCAGCAGCGGCAGGTGCTCGGTCGGGATGATGTAGTACTCGGTGTTGCCGGTGTAGCCCGGCGACGGTGTCAGCGGGATGGCGTTGTCGATCTGCGCTGGGGTCAGCGACAGGTATGTCGGATGAACGTAGATGATGCCCGCGATCGCGTTCAGGTCGGAGATGATGTTGAGCGGATACTTCGGGAAGTCGGCGAAGCCGTCGTATTCCAGCGTGTAGATCTTCGTCGGGTAGATGATGTCCGACGGTGTGGAGCCGTAGAAGTCCAGCCCCAGCGACGGCATCGACAGACCCGGAAACCGCGACAGCAGACCGCCGTTGGGGTTCATCTCGTTGCCGGTCAACACGAAGCTGAGTTGGTTGGCGAGCGGTGGGGCCGCACCGAAACTCGACAGACCGGCCGCGAGGTTGCGCATGTACAGCGAGGAGATGACCGCGCTCTGCGAAATCCCGAACACCGTCACGGTTTCGCCGAGGTTGTTGATCTGGTTGTAGACGGCGGTGTCGAGGATACTCAGCCCGACGCCGACCGATCTGTTGAAATACATGCTGCGCACGCCGGTGAGCGGGTAGAGCTCCTCGGGGGTGTTCAGGCCGATCTTGGCCAGGCCCGTACGGACGTACAGGTCGTTGGCCTTCTCGATGAACGTGGGCGTGACGATGGGCACTCCGGTGCCGCTCAAGAACAGCGATACCGAAGCCGCGCTGGCGGCCTGAGTCGGCGCCAGCAGCCCGCCCAGCGCGGCGGCGGCGGCCGATTCGGCGTTGGCGTAGGCGTTCGCCGCCGCGGCCAGCGACTGCTGGAACTGCCCCTGGAAGCCCGCCACCCGACCAAGCACATCCTGGTACTCCAGGCCCAACGCGCCGAAGAAATTCGCGACCGCTGCCGACACCTCGTCGCCGGCCGCCGCCAGCACAGACGAGGTGGGTGCGGCCGCCGCCGCGCTGGCCGCTCTGATCGCCGCCCCGATCCCTTCGAGATCCACCGCCGCCGCCGTCAGTGTGTGCGGCTCAGTCAACAAGAACGACATTCCCGATGTCCCTTCCCCGCGGCCCGGCGCGGCGTTGACGCAAGCGTAAGGGGACCGGGCGGGGCTGTCTGGCGTTTAGCGACAAGCGTTTTCGCTACCGAAACAGGAGCCGTCGCTCCGATCAGAAGGAAAGGCTCTGCAAGTCCTGAGCTATTTCCGCGGCTGCTTCCACGACCGCGATGAATTCGATCATGCCGCCCAGCGCTGCCAAACCGGCGGTGGCGGCGAGGGGGAGTTCGATCGCCCCCCTGATGTCGCCCTGAGCAAGCTGGCTCAAGAACAAGGTCGTGTTGTAGGCGGGCAGCGTGGTGGCGAAAGCCGTCGCCAGGTCGGCCGTCGGCAGTAGCACCGAATAGCCGGTGGACACGACCGACGCCAACGTGTTGGCGATGTTGACCGGGGTCGCCGGCACCGGGGGCGGCGACGCAGGCAGATATGCCTGGATCAGCGGCGGGAACGCGGGCGTGGGAATCACCGGCGGGGTCGTCAGCGCGCTCGGCGCCACCGCCAGGAAATCGTTGATGCCCTGATTGGTTCCGGCGATCAGGGCGTTGACGACGACGTCGGGCGGAATCTCCGGGAACAGCCCGAACGGGGTGGGCACGTTGGCCGGGCCGGTGGAGTAGCCGAAGTTGGGGTCGCCGTAGCCGAGGTTGACGAGCACCTTCAGATTCGGTTGCACCAGCGCCGCGATGGGTTCGCCGATGACCGGTATGGCCCGCACCGGATCCAGCAGCGGTAGGTCCGGGTGCGGGATGAGGTAGTACTTGTTGCTGGTGGTGCCGTCCGTCGGCAACTCGATGGCCGACGCGATCTGCGCGGGAGTCAGGTCGGCGTAGGTGGTGTGCACCGTGATGATGCCGAAAACCGCGTTGAGGTCGGACAGGATGTTGAGCGGATAGCGCGGGAAGTCGGCGAACCCGTCGTATTCGAGCGTGTAAGTGGTGGTCGGGTACGGCCCGTCCGGGGTGGCCCCGTAGAACGGCAGACCCAGCGTGGAGATGTTCAGTCCGGGGATGCGCGCCAGGATGCCGCCGTTGGGGTTCATCTCGTTGCCGGTCAAGATGAAGCTGAGCTGCGACGGGTCCGGAGCCAGCGGGCCCAGCGAGATGTAGTGCTGCATCAACAGCGAGGAAATGATGGCGCTCTGCGAGTAGCCGAAAACGGTGACGTTGTTACCGCCGTTGATTTGCTCCCACACCGCGGTGTTGAGGATTTGCAGTCCCTGCTGCACCGAGGTGGCCAACGGCAGGGATCGCACCCCGGTGATCGGATACAGCTGCTCGGGGGTGTTCAGCGCCGACACGATCGCGCCCGGCGCAAGTGGTTGGACGAACAGGGTGTTGATGGCGTTGAGGTACGCCGCGCCCGGTATGGGTGTTCCGGTGCCGCCCATGATGATTGCCACGCCAGTGGGACTGAACGGCGCCGCCGATGTCGGTATGGTGAGCCCGGCCGTCGCGGCCTGGATCAATTGAGCGGTGTTGATCGCTTCGGCGTTGGCGTAGTACTCCACGGTGGCGGTCAGCCGCTGCACCAACCCGTCGTAGAGCAACCCGAGATTGCTACTGACAGCTTGGAATTCGGAGCCGAAGCCGCCGAAGAAGTTCGCGATCGCAACCGACACCTCGTCCGCGGCGGCCATCGCGATACCGGTCGTCGGCACGGCCGCGGCGGTGGCCGCCGCACCGATGACCGAACCGATACCCGCCAACTCGGTTGCCGCCGCTGCCAATACGGGCGGCTGCGCGAAAACATACGACAAGCTCTATCCCTCCTGCGTCGAGGGTAGAGCGATCACACCGGGCTGTCTGGCCTTTGGCCGAGCTCATAGTGAGACTCAGTCGAGCAGTGCCCTGCGCAGCCGCGTCACGTGGTCGTCGGAGATGCCCGCGTCGCGCAGGTAGCCCTGCAGCGATCCGTGCGTCTCGTCGATCGATTGCCAGGCGGCGGTCAGATATTCGGCGCGCACACCCAGCACCCCGTCGGACAGCCGCGCTTTGGTGAACGTCTCGACCTCGGGAGTCAGTTCGACGTCGGCGCGCTGCTGGATCATCTCGGTGATGCGGTCGCGCAGTTGGGCTACCGCGTGGTTGCTGCGCAGGTAGTCGGTGACGATGAGGTCGCGGTCCAGCCCGACGGCCTCGAGCACCGTGGCGACCACGAAACCGGTGCGATCCTTGCCGGCGAAGCAGTGCGTCAGCACGGGTCGTCCGTCGGCCAACAGGGTGAACACCCGGTGCACCGCCCGTTGCGCCCCGTTACGCGTTGGGAATTGGCGGTATTCGTCGGTCATGTACTTGACCGCTTTGGCCTCGATGGCTTCGTCTGTTTCGTCCGCTTCGCCGTTGGCACCTTCGATCATCAGGCGCTTGAACGCGGACTCGTGCGGCGCCTCGTCGTCGGTGCCGCCGTCGGACTTGTCGTCGTCGGCGAGATCCGGGAACGGCAGCAGGTGGACGTCGATCCCGTCGGGAACGCGCCCCGGACCGCGGCGGGCCACCTCACGGGCCGCGCGCAGGTCGGCGACATCGGTGATGCGCAACTGCCGCAGCACCGCGCGGCCGTCGTCGTCCAGGCTGCTCAGCTCACTGGACCGGAACAGCCGGCCCGGACGCAGACCCGGCACGATGTCCGCGACATCACGAAAGTTCCACGCGCCCGGCAGATTTCGCAGACCGTCAGGCATGGCCGGTGACCGCCGCGGCGAGCGCGGACTGCTCCCCGCCGAGCTCTTTGCGCGCGATGGTGCGCATGTGGACCTCGTCGGGGCCGTCGAAGATCCGCATCGCCCGGTGCCACCCGTACAGCCGGGCCAGCGGGGTGTCGTCGCAGATGCCGGCGGCGCCGTGCACCTGGATCGCGCGGTCGATGACGTCGCAGGCGACCTGCGGGGCCACCGCCTTGATCTGGGACACCAACAGGTGCGCCGCTTTGTTGCCGTGCTGGTCGATGGTCCATGCCGCCTTCTCGCACAACAGCCGGGCCTGGTCGATCTCGTTGCGCGACTTGGCAATTGCGTGCTGCACCAGCCCCTGGTCGGCCAGCGGCTTGCCGAAGGCGATGCGGCTGTTGGCCCGGTGCACCATGAGCGCCAACGCCCGTTCGGCACCGCCGAGCGCACGCATGCAGTGATGGATGCGGCCCGGTCCCAGCCGCGCCTGGGCGATCGCGAACCCGGAGCCCTCCTCGCCCAGCAGATTGCTGGCCGGGACCCGCACGTTGTCGTAGACGACCTCGCAGTGCCCGTGCTGGTCCTGCCAGCCGAACACACCGGTCGAGCGGACCACGGTCACACCGGGGGTGTCGATCGGGACCAGCACCATGGACTGCTGCTGGTGGCTGGCCGCCTCGGGGTTGGTGCGGCCCATCACGATCAGGATCTTGCAGCGCGGGTCCGCCGCGCCCGAGGTCCACCACTTGCGGCCGTTGATCACGTAGTCGGCGCCGTCGCGCACGATCGAGGTCTCGATGTTGCGGGCGTCGCTGCTGGCGACCGCCGGTTCGGTCATGGAGAAGGCACTGCGGATCTCGCCGTTGAGCAGCGGCTCCAGCCAGTCCTTGCGCTGCTGCTCGGTGGCGAACAGGTGCAGCGTCTCCATGTTGCCGGTGTCGGGTGCCGCGCAGTTGAGCGCTTCGGGGGCTATCTCCAAACTCCAGCCGGACAGCTCGGCCAGCGGCGCGTAGTCCAGGTTGGTCAGTCCCGACTCGGCCGGCAGGAACAGGTTCCACAGACCGCGCTCCCGGGCCTTGATCTTGAGGTCCTCGACGATCGGCGGCACGGTGTGGTCGTCGGGCCCGGCCTCGTGCCGGTACTTCTCGTATTCGGCTTCGGCTGGGAAAACGAACTCCGTCATGAAGTCGGTCAATTTCTTGTGGTAGTCGCTGGCTTTGGCCGACATCGCGAAGTCCATGACCGCCACGATATAGCCGGGCGCGAGCAGACACAGAATCGCATCCGGGAGGCCGAATTAGTGCGATTCTGTGTCTTCTCGCGGGAGGTGCCCGCAGCGCGAGGTGACCCAGCTCGCGGGTAGAAATGGAGCCCATGCGCCCGTTCACTCTCGAGACCGCGCTGCAGAAGGTGCAAGCCGCCGAGGACGCCTGGAACACCTGCGACCCGGAACGGGTCAGCCTGGCCTACACCGTCGACTCGGTCTGGCGGAACCGCGACGAGCACCTGACCGGCCGCGCGCAGATCGTCGAATTCCTGACCCGGAAATGGCGGCGCGAACTCGACTATGCGCTACGCAAGAGCCTCTGGAGCTTCCATGACAACCGCATCGCGGTGCGATTCCAGTACGAATGCCGCGACCGCACCGGCCAGTGGTTCCGCAGTTACGGCAACGAGCTCTGGGAGTTCGACGACGAGGGTCTGATGGCCCGGCGCGAAGCCAGCATCAACGACGTCCCGATCGCCGAATCGCAGCGGCGAATCTTCGGCCCGCGGCCACAAAACGAGCGCAGCCAGGAAATACCGCTCTGGTAGTCGCGTTATTTGAGCAGGCCGATAGTCCCGTAGGGTGTCTGAGCAATCAGATCGGGGCCGGGTCCACAGACCGCTCCCAAAGCCAGTGAGACAGTGAGAAAGTTGATGCACGCGCCATGACAGAAGCGCAGACAGGGCTCGTAAAGGTCGGGGTTGTCGCCGAATCCGGAGCCGACGAGCGGCGCGTCGCGCTGGTACCCAAGGCGGTCGCGGGGCTGGTGAACAGTGGCGTGGCCGTGGTGGTCGAGTCCGGCGCGGGCGAGCGGGCGCTGCTGCCCGACGACCTCTACACCCAGGCCGGGGCCACCATCGGCGACGCCTGGGGAGCCGACATCGTGGTCAAGGTGGCTCCCCCGACCGCCGACGAGGTAGGCAAGCTGCGCAGCGGCCAGACGCTCATCGGATTCCTGGCTCCCCGCAACGCCGACAACTCGATCGGCGCACTCAAGCAGGCCGGCGTGCAAGCGTTCGCGCTCGAAGCCATTCCGCGTATTTCGCGGGCACAGGTGATGGACGCCCTGTCGTCGCAGGCCAACGTCGCCGGGTACAAGGCCGTGCTACTGGCCGCGTCCGAGTCGACCCGGTTCTTCCCGATGCTCACCACCGCGGCGGGCACCGTGAAGCCGGCCACCGTGCTGGTGCTCGGTGTCGGCGTGGCCGGCCTGCAGGCTTTGGCCACGGCCAAGCGCCTGGGTGCCCGGACGACGGGGTACGACGTGCGCCCCGAGGTCGCCGACCAGGTGCGTTCGGTGGGCGCGCAATGGCTCGACATCGGTATCGACGCGGCCGGTGAGGGCGGGTACGCCCGAGAGCTGACCGACGAGGAACGCGCCCAGCAGCAGAAGGCCCTGGAAAAGGCGATCAGCGGCTTCGACGTCGTGATCACGACCGCGCTGGTGCCGGGCCGTCCGGCGCCGCGCCTGGTCACCGCCGCCGCGGTGGAGGCGATGAAGCCGGGCAGCGTGGTGGTGGACCTGGCCGGGGAGACCGGCGGCAACTGCGAGCTCACCGAGCCCGGCCAGGTCGTCGTCAAGCACGACGTGACCATCGCGTCGCCGCTCAACCTGCCCGCCACCATGCCCGAGCACGCCAGCGAGCTGTACAGCAAGAACATCACCGCGCTGCTGGACCTGTTGATCAAGGACGGCCAACTCGCGCCGGACTTCGACGACGAGGTCATCGCGGACTCGTGTGTGACCCGCGAACGACAGAAGGACTCCTAGATGTACGACGAACTATTGGCCAACCTGGCGATCCTGGTGCTGTCCGGGTTCGTCGGGTTCGCGGTGATCTCCAAGGTGCCCAACACCCTGCACACCCCGCTGATGTCGGGCACCAACGCCATCCACGGCATCGTCGTGCTCGGCGCGCTGGTGGTGTTCGGCAGGGTGGAGAACCCGTCGATCGCGGTGCAGATCATCCTGTTCGTGGCGGTGGTGTTCGGCACGCTCAACGTGATCGGCGGCTTCATCGTCACCGACCGGATGCTGGGCATGTTCAAGGGCAAGAAGAAGGCGCTTCCCGCTGCCAAGTCGGAGGAGGCCGCCAAATGAACTACCTCGTGATCGTCCTCTACATCATCTCGTTCTCGCTGTTCATCTACGGCTTGATGGGCCTGACCGGCCCTAAGACCGCGGTGCGCGGCAACCTGATCGCCGCTGTCGGCATGACGCTGGCGGTGGCGGCGACATTGGTGATGATCCGGCACACCAGCCAGTGGCCGCTGATCATCGCCGGGCTGGTCGTGGGCGTGGTGCTCGGCGTGCCGCCGGCACGGTTGACCAAGATGACCGCGATGCCGCAGCTGGTGGCGTTCTTCAACGGCGTGGGCGGCGGCACTGTCGCTCTCATCGCGCTCTCGGAGTTCATTCAGACGTCCGGTTTCTCCGACTTCAAGCACGGTGAGTCGCCGACCGTCCACATCGTGGTGGCTTCGCTGTTCGCCGCGATCATCGGCTCGATCTCGTTCTGGGGCTCGATCATCGCGTTCGGCAAGCTGCAGGAGATCATTTCGGGCGCACCGATCGGCTTCGGCAGAGCGCAGCAACCGATCAACCTGTTGCTGCTGCTCGGGGCCGTCGGCGCCGCGGTGGTCATCGGTCTGAACGCGCATCCCGACCTCCCCGGAGCGTCGTTGTGGTGGATGATCGGCCTGCTGGCCGCGGCCGGTGTGCTGGGTCTGATGGTGGTGCTGCCGATCGGCGGCGCCGACATGCCGGTGGTGATCTCCCTGCTCAACGCCATGACCGGGCTGTCGGCCGCGGCGGCGGGACTGGCGCTGAACAACACCGCGATGATCGTCGCCGGCATGATCGTCGGCGCGTCCGGATCCATCCTGACCAACCTGATGGCCAAGGCGATGAACCGGTCGATCCCGGCCATCGTCGCGGGTGGCTTCGGCGGCGGCGGTATCGCGCCCAGCGGTGGTGACGGCGGCGAGAAGACCGTCAAGGCCACCTCGGCCGCGGATGCTGCCATCCAGATGGCCTACGCCAACCAGGTGATCGTGGTGCCGGGCTATGGGCTGGCCGTGGCGCAGGCACAGCACGCCGTCAAGGACATGGCGGCGCTGCTGGAGGGCAAGGGCGTCGAGGTCAAGTACGCGATCCACCCGGTCGCCGGCCGGATGCCGGGGCACATGAACGTGTTGCTTGCCGAGGCCGAAGTCGACTACGACGCGATGAAGGACATGGACGACATCAACGACGAATTCGGCCGTACCGACGTCGCGATCGTCATCGGCGCCAACGACGTCACCAATCCGGCGGCGCGCAACGACTCGTCCAGCCCGATCTTCGGCATGCCGATCCTCAACGTCGACAAGGCCAAGTCGGTGATCGTGCTGAAGCGGTCGATGAATTCGGGATTCGCCGGTATCGACAACCCGCTGTTCTACGGCGAGGGCACCAGCATGCTGTTCGGGGACGCCAAGAAGTCGGTGACCGCGGTCGCCGAGGAGTTAAAGGCTCTCTAAACCGGTGGGTAGGCCGGCGGCGGATAGCCGTTGCCGGACTCCACACCGCGCAGACCCCAGGTGAGATAGCTGAAGAAGAACTCGATCTCGTCGCTTCCGTCGTAGTCAGGACTCGGGTCCATTACTCCGCCTTTCTGATCGCGACTGAGGTTCTCCGGCGAGTCTAGTCCCATCCACGTCGCGGCAACAGGTGGCACCGGTCGTAAACTGTCCAACCAGTTGATTGGTAAATGCCGCGTCCGGAGCCGTCGGCCCAGCTCGGCAGCGACGAAGAGTGAGTATCGATGCCGTCCGAAAATGGACTTTCGCGCCGCGAGGAATTGCTTGCCGTCGCGACCAAGTTGTTCGCGGCCCGCGGCTATCACGGCACCCGGATGGACGACGTCGCCGACGTGATCGGGCTGAACAAGGCGACGGTCTACCACTACTACGCCAGTAAGTCGCTGATCCTGTTCGACATCTATCGCCAGGCCGCCGAGGGCACGCTGGCCGCGGTGCACGATGACCCGGACTGGACCGCCCGCGAAGCCCTGTACCAGTACACCGTTCGGTTGCTGACCGGGATCGCCGCCAACCCGGAACGGGCCGCGGTGTACTTCCAGGAGCAGCCCTACATCACCGAATGGTTCACCAGTGAACAGGTGGCCGAGGTTCGCGCCAAGGAAGTGCAGGTCTACGAGCACGTGCACGGCCTGATCGACCGGGGCATCGCCAGCGGCGAGTTCTACCCGTGCGACTCGCACGTGCTGGCGCTCGGCTACATCGGGATGACGCTGGGCGCCTACCGGTGGTTGCGGCCCAGCGGACGACGCACGGCCAAGGAGATCGCGGCCGAGTTCAGCACGGCGCTGCTGCGCGGGTTGATCCGGGACGAGGCGATCCGTACCCAGACACCGCTGGGTGCTGGATCAGTTGAAAATCGGCGGAATGACGTGCAGCACGTCCCCGAGAGCGCCGCTCAGCAGTGATATCGCCGTCACCGGAGGCTGGCTGAGCGTCGGGCCCAGGTAGAGGTTCAGCCCCGGATTGGTCGACGGGACCCACGGGTAGGCGTCCGGGAAGTGCTCGGGTCCCCATAGGCCCGCCTGCACGCCGATCTCCACCGCCGCGCCATACGGTCCCTGCCACAGGCTCTGGCCCAGGTAGTAGGCGACGTTGATCGGGTTGGGGATGTTGATCAGGCCGGCCGGGGTGGGCAGGTCTGCGTACCCGTAATCCGAGTAGCCCAGGTCGACCATCACGCGCAGGGCCGGTTGGAAGATGTCGGCGATGACCGGTCCGGCGTAGGGGATGTCGCGGATCGGCTGCAGCAGCGGCAGATCCTGCGTCAAGAACATGTAGTACTCAGTGGCGCCGTTGTAGCCGGGCGACGTCGGCAGTGGGATGGCATCCAGCGCTGACAACGTCGGGTAGTTACCGTGCACGTAGAAGTAGCCCATGAGCGCGTTGACGTCCGCCAGGATGTTCAGCGGGTACTGCGGAGCGTGGGCCACGCCGTCGTACTGGGCGGTGAAGATCTGCGTCGGGTACGGGTTGCTGGCCGGGGTGGCACCGTTGAACGGCACGTCCAGGATCGGAATGTAGAGACCCGGGAAGCGTGACAACAAGCCGCCGTTGGGGTTGTTGCCGGCGGCAGCCATGATGAAGGACAGGTCGCCGCCTTGGTAGGGCGATCCGGCCGCCATCAGAGCCACGATCTCGTTGTGGATGATCGAGGCGCTCTGCGAATAACCGAAGGCGACCACCTTGTTGCCAGCGGCGATCTGGTTGTGAATTGCGCTGTTCAGCGCTGCCACGCCCTTGGTGACGGACTGGTTGTAGGTCATGTCGCCGAGGTCGGGAGTGATCGGCCAGAACTGTTCGGGTGTGGTCAGACCCGTGGGGATATAGCCGGGGAAGAGCTTCTGGATCCAGTTCGTGTTGATGTCCGCGATGTACTTGGCGAAGGGCAGCGGGTTGCCGGTGCCGCCCATGATCAGCGCGATGTTGGCGGCCGCCGGTGCCGCCGGGCCGGGTGCGAGCAGGGATGTCAGCGTCGCAGCGGCCGCGGATTCGGCCTGGGTGTAGGCCGCGGCCGCGTTGGAAAGCGTTTGGGTGAACTGGGATTGGAACGCCGCCGCCTGCCGCACCACCGCCTGGTATTCCTGACCGTAGGCGTTGAACAGTGCGGTGATGGCCTCCGACACCTCGTCACCGGCCGCCGCCAGCACACTCGACGTCGGGACGACCGCAGCGGCGTTGGCCGCTCGGACGGCCGCGGCAATGCCGTCGACGTCGACAGCCGCCGCCACGAGCGTCTCTGGAACCGTTATTACGTGCGACATCTCCCCGTCCTTCCCCGCCAATTCGTAACCGCGGGTATGAGGTAATGAACAGAGGGTAGAGCGGCGTCGCCCCGAATTCCGGCGTTTCGCGCGCGAAAAATTATGGACTACTGTCTAGAAAAGTTCGGATCTTGCTCAGTTCCACGGAAGGACGCTCATGGCGATTCGTGTCGCCCACGTCGGCACCGGAAATGTCGGCGGGCTGGCGCTGGCCGAACTCATCACCGATCCGCGCTTCGAACTCACCGGGGTATGTGTGTCCACGCCGGAGAAGGTGGGCAGGGATGCCGGCGAACTGTGTGGTCTCGGTCTGGACGCCCCGACGCAGACCGGCATCCGAGCCGTGAACGACCTCGACGCGTTGTTGGCCACCGGTCCCGACTGCGTCGTCTACTGCGCCATGGGTGACACCCGGCTGCCCGACGCGATGGGCGACGTGATGCGCATACTCGTCGCCGGCATCGACGTCGTCGGATCGTCGCCCGGGCTGTTGCAGTACCCGTGGGGTGTCATGCCCGACAAGTACATCGATCGGGTGGAAGCCGCTGCGCAGCAAGGGAAGTCGAGCATCTTCATCACCGGAGTCGACCCCGGCTTCGCCAATGACCTGATTCCGTTCGCGCTGGCCGGAACCTGCCAGCGCATCGAACAGGTGCGGTGCATGGAGATCCACGACTACGCCAGCTACGACGGCGCCGAGGTGATGCACTACATGGGGTTCGCCCAGCCCATGGACCACATTCCGATGCTGCTGCAGCCGGGTGTGCTGAGCATCGCCTGGGGTACCGCGATCAGGCAGCTGGCGGCCGGCCTGGGCATCGAGGTCGACGAGATCACCGAGTCCTACCAACGTGAGCCGGCGCCCGAAGACTTCGACATCGCCGTCGGACACGTGGCCAAGGGCACGGTGGCGGTGCTGCAGTTCGAAATTCGGGGCATGGTCAACGGTCACCCCGCCATCGTCATCGAACACATCACCCGGTTGCGTCCCGACCTGCGGCCCGATCTGCGTCAGCCCGCCGCCGGCACCGGCTCCTACCGCGTCGAGATCACCGGCGAGCCTTCCTACGCCGTAGACATCGTGCCGACCAGCCGCAAGGGCGACCACAACCACGCGGCGATCGCCGGTGCCGCGGGCCGCATCGTCAACGCCATCCCGGACGTGATCGCGGCCCCGCCCGGCATCCGGAGCACGCTGGACCTGCCGCTGGTCACCGGCAAAGGACTCTTCGCACCGAACGATCTGATCCCTAGAACCGAAAGGAGTTCCCGCTGATGGGACGAGAAGGACGGGTAGCGGGCAAGGTCGCCCTGATCAGCGGCGGTGCCCGCGGGATGGGCGCCGAAGACGCGCGGCTACTGGTCGAGGAGGGCGCCAAAGTGGTGATCGGCGACGTCCGCGACGACGAGGGCAAAGCGCTGGCCGCCGAGATCGGCGACTCGGCGCGCTACGTCCACCTCGACGTCACCCAGCAGGACCAGTGGGAAGCCGCGGTGCAGACGGCAATCGGGGAATTCGGCAAGCTGAACGTGCTGGTGAACAACGCCGGCATCGTCGCGGCCGGTCCGCTGCGGGAATTCCGGATGGACAAGTGGCAGCAGGTGATCGACGTCAACCTGACCGGCACCTTCCTGGGCATGCGGTCGGTGGTGGATCCGATGACCGAGGCCGGTGGCGGCTCCATCATCAACGTGTCCTCGATCGAGGGGATCCGCGGGGCGCCGTTCGTGCATCCGTATGTCGCGTCCAAGTGGGCGGTGCGCGGGGTCACCAAATCGGCGGCACTGGAACTGGCGCCGCTGAACATCCGGGTGAACTCACTGCACCCCGGGTTCATCCGGACCCCGATGACCGCGCACCTGCCCGAGGACATGGTCACCATCCCGCTCGGCCGTCCCGCCGAATCACGCGAAGTCGCAACGTTTGTCGTGTTCCTGGCCAGCGACGAAGCCTCTTATGCCACCGGCAGTGAGTTCATCATGGACGGCGGGCTGGTCACCGATGTGAACCACAAAGATTTCAGCGCTGGATGATGCTCGCGGGCCTGGCCGCCTCCCTGGGTGGGGTCGTCGGCTCGAATCACGTCGTCACCGACCCCGACGTCCTGGCCGGTCGCAGCGTCGACCACACCGGGCGGTACCGCGGGCAGGCCAGTGTGCTGGTACGCCCGGGCTGCGGGGACGAGGTAGCCGAGGTGCTGCGGATCTGCCGCGACGCCGGCGCCTTCGTGACCGTGCAGGGCGGCCGCACCTCGTTGGTGGCCGGCACCGTTCCCGAGCACGACGATGTGCTGCTGTCCACCGAAAGACTTTCGGCGATAAGCGATGTCGACACGTTGGAGCGCCGCGTGGTGGCCGGGGCCGGCGCGACCCTGGCGGCCGTGCAACGGGCCGCCTCCGCGGCCGGCCTGGTGTTCGGGGTGGACCTGGCGGCGCGTGACACCGCGACCGTCGGCGGCATGGCTTCGACCAATGCCGGCGGCCTGCGCACCGTCCGCTATGGCAACATGGGCGAGCAGGTGATCGGCCTGGACGTAGCGCTGCCCGACGGTTCGGTGCTGCACCGGCACAGCCGGGTGCGACGCGACAACACCGGCTACGACCTGCCGTCGCTGTTCGTCGGCGCCGAAGGCACCCTCGGCGTGATCACCGCGCTGGACCTGCGCCTGCACCTCACCCCGTCACACCGCGTGACCGCGGTGTGCGGGTTCGACGACCTCGAGGAATTGGTCGCGGCGGGTCGGATCTTCGCCGAGGTGGACGGGATCGCCGCGCTGGAATTGGTCGACGGGCGCGGAGCCGCGTTGATCGAGGCCGAGCTGGGTTTCCGCCCGCCGGTGGACGGTGACTGGTTGCTGCTGGTGGAGCTGGCCGCCGACCACGACCAGACCGAGCGGCTGGCCGAGCTGCTCGACGGTGTCGGGGCGGAGCCGGCGGTCGGCGTGGATGTGGTTGCGCAGCAACGGTTGTGGCGTGTTCGGGAGGCGCTGGCCGAGGTGTTGGGTGTGTACGGGGCGCCGTTGAAGTTCGACGTGTCGCTGCCCCTGCCGGCGATCCCCTTGTTCGCCCGCGACGCGGTGGATTTGGTGCACCGGCACGTCGATGATGCGCTGCCGGTGCTGTTCGGGCACATCGGCGAGGGCAACCTGCATCTGAACGTGCTGCGCTTCCCGGTCGAACGCGAGCCGGCGTTGTACGCGGAGATGATGGACCTGATCGCCGGTAGCGGCGGCAACGTCAGCTCTGAGCACGGCGTCGGCAGTCGCAAGCGGCCCTACCTTGGCATGTCCCGCGAGGCGGCCGACATCGCGACGATGCGGGCGCTCAAGACGGCGTTGGACCCCACGGGCTACCTGAATGCCGCGGTGCTGTTCTCGCGCGAGCAGACGTAAAAGCCCCCAAAAGGCGTCCTTTTGGGGGGCTTTTGCGTCTGCTCGCGGCGGTTAGTCGCTGTTTTTGATGCCGACCGCGTGCCGTAGCTGCGCGAGGAACTCGTCGGCGTCGTCACTGCGAACCACGTAGTGCGAGATCGCAATTCGGATCACCGTCGCCGCCTTCACCGCGGCGTTGGGTCCCGGCAGCAAGCGTTGCAAACCGGCGCGCATCTCCGGGATCACCCCCGACATCTGCGCGATGACATGCTCGGGCTCGATGTCGACCATGCGCACCCCCGAGTAGGAATACTGATAGTCGACGATGAATCTCAGTGCGGCATCGAGCCTTTCGGCGCCCTTCAACCCGGCGGTGGCCTTGGCCAGGCCGATTTCGAAGACTTCGCGTTCGTATCGCGAGAACGCCGACATCAGTTCCTCTTTGGAGGCGAACCACCGATAAAGGGTAGGCCGCGACACCCCGGCCTGGGTGGCGACCTCGGAAAGGCTGAGCTTGGTCTTGCCGCTGCGTGCCAAGACCTCCGCGGTGGCGGCCAGGATGCGTTGGCGGGTGGAGCTGTCGGATTCGAAAGTGTCTACCGCAGCTTCACTCATGACTTCACCTTCGGTGGTCGGGGCCGCACCAAGACCGATTGCTGGATGGCGCCGACGGCGCCGTGTTCGTCGAACAGCGTCCCGATCGTCGTGCCGATACCGTCGGGCCCGTAACTGGTTTCGGCGCGTATGCCGATCCAATCCCCGTCGGGCACCCGGAAGACGTGCACCGCCAGGTCGGTGTTGAGGAAAGTCCACTTGCTGATGTCCAGCGTGCTGCCGATGCCGTTGGCGCAGTCGGCCACCGCGAACAACCGCTCCAGCGGTGTCATCGTTTCGCCCGCGACCAGATCGGTGATTGGTTTGATCCAGGATTCGCCGCCACCGGGGGACAGCGGTTCGGTCAACCACAGCCACTCCAAGCTGTGCACGTAGTTGCGGTCCCAGCCCAGGGCCTTCATGTTGCGTTCGCGCGCTTCGGAGCGCGGGCGGGGCAGCGGCGTCGACGCGTGCGCGACGGCTTGCGTGTCGAGTTGTTGCAGCCGCCAGCCGCTGGCACGGGCGACCGGCCGGGGCTGCCCGTCGGGACCCGGCGCAAGCATTTCGGCGGTCACCAGCTCGATCTGCTTGCCGCCGCGTTCGATTCGCGACCGCATCCACAAATCGCCATCAGCGGGCACCGGGCCGAGCAGGTCGATGACGACCCGGCTCAGGCGGGTGTCGTCGCGCACCTCGCAGCGCTCCAGCCCGCGCACCAGCAGCCCCGACACCGGACCACCGTGCTGGATGGCGGCCGACCACGTGCCTCGGGCCAGGTCGGTGGCCCGGAACTTCTCGCCGGGCCCGTCGGCCGGGTCGATCAGCTCGTAGTACGAGTCGGACATGCATCCACCTTTTCGTGTCAGGGCAGACCTTACGTTCAGGGCAGGCCGGGGACCTCGACCCGCACGGCGTCCAGCCGCGACAGCCGGGTGCCCACCAGACGCTTGGGATAAGCATCGGTGCTCGACAGCAGAAACAGCGTGCGCCGCTCCGGGCCGCCCAGCGCGCAGGCGATTGCCACCCGGTCGCCCATGTCGATGCGGTCGGTCACCTCCCCGCCGTCGGTGATCCGCTCGAACTGGTGCGCCAGCGTCATGGCCGCCCACACCCCGCCTTGGGCGTCGAGCGCGATGCCGTCCGGCGGCCCGTCCAGATTGTCGGCGAAGATCCGCCGGTCGTGCAGCGCGCCGTCGTCGTCGATGCTGAACGCGGTCAGTCGCCGGCCGACGGACTCGGCGACGATCATCGTCCTCCCGTCTGCGGTGATGACCATGCCGTTGGGGAAGTCGAGATCCTCGGCGACGACGGCGGCGCGGCCATCGGGGTCGAGGCGGATGATGTTTCCGCCTTCGAATGCCTGTGATCCGATGTAAGCGCGGCCGGCCCGGTCGACGACCATGTCGCCGAGGCTGGCCGTGGCGAGCTCGGACAGGTCGGCGATCGGGTCGGTGGTTTCCCCGTCATAGCCCAGCACGAGTCGAGCCTCGGTCGACACGATCAACAGGGTGCCGTCGGGCCGGAACCCCAGGCCGGCAGGGGAGTGCCCCGGCAACGGCAGCGTGGTCAGGGAGCCGCGGAGGTCCGAGGTGTGGACGGCTTCGCCGAGCATGTCGGAGAACCACAGCAGTCCCTCGAACCAGCGCGGGCCCTCGCCAAAGCAAAAGCCGTGGGCCAGCGGGGTCGGCACCATCGAGCCTTTACAAATCACTGCAGAAGTGTCATGCACCGCGGGTATCGCTGTCAACGCATCGCATCGGCGGTGCCGATTGCCTAGCTTTACAAACAATACGCAAAGTGTCACGCTGAGCCGTGAGCTGCCGGAGCAAGGAGTGAGCGCGTGACGACAGAATCTGAACAGGTCCAGTGGTCGGTGGAGAGCCTGCTGGAACTCTTCGAAGTGCAAGCCGCCGACGCACCCGACCGGTACACCGCCGAGACCGGCTTACCTGGACAGGACGGCCGGCAGGTGGTGGAAGGCACCCAGGTGGTGGCCCAGGCCATCGTGGCCGTGGCCCAGCGATTTGCGGGCAAGTCGGTGCGGTCGGTACACGCGGTGTTCGCGCGTGCGATCGCGGTAGGTCCCCCGATCGAACTCGCCCTCGACGTATTGAACGAGGGCAGGTCCACGGCGACCGCCGTCGTTTCCGTGGTGCAGAACGGCAAACGCTGCGTGACCCTGACGGTGTTGACCGACGTCCCGACCGAGGACGTCATCCGCCACCACCTGCCGCGACCCGAGGTGGCCGCGCCCGCGGACGCCAACGTCTCGGAAATGCCGATGACCGGACGGGAGTTGCGGCTCGTCGACGTGGTCGACGTCAACAGTCCCGACGAGGTGGGCCCGCCGGAGTTGTATGCCTGGCTGCACTACGACCCCATCCCTTCCCGGGACGACCTGGCCAAGGCGCTGCTCGCGTATTTCACCGGCCACCTTGGCATTTCGACGACCATGCGCGCCCACGAAGGCATCGGCACCGCCCAAGCGCACCTGACGGTGTCCACCGCGCCGATGTCGATCTTCGTCTCGTTCCACGAGCCGGTGCGCTGGGACGGCTGGCTGCTCTACACCCACGAGAGCACCCAAGTCGGCGCCGGAATGTCCTACGTGCGTGGCACCGTGCACACCGAAGCCGGTGAGCTGCTGTGTTCGTTCGCCCAGGAGGCGCTGATCCGGCCGCTGCGCACCAGCGACACCTCGATCGACGCCCGGGCGCGGTTCTGAATCCCATGCGTTTCACCGTCACCCACCCGATGCACAGCCATCCCTACAACCCTGAGCTGATCTCGGGGGCAGGTATCGCCACGGTGGCGGCGGCGGTCGAACAGGCGGGCCTGCACGGGTTCGGCTTCACCGACCACCCGGCCCCGTCGCAGCGATGGCTGGAAGCGGGCGGTCATGACGCGCTGGATCCCTTTGTGGCGCTGGGGTATGCGGCGGCACGGACCACGACACTGCGGCTGATTCCCAACATCGTGGTGCTGCCCTACCGGAATCCGTTCGTGGTGGCCAAGTCCGGGGCCACGTTGGACGTGCTGTCCGAAGGTCGCTTCACGCTGGCCGTGGGTGTGGGCTACCTGCGCAAGGAGTTCGCCGCGGTGGGGGTGGACTACGACGAGCGCACCGAGTTGTTCGAGGAGGCGCTGGAAGTCATCCGGTTGATCTGGACCTCCGACGACATCGCCTATGAGGGTAAGCATTTCACCGCCCGCGGCATCACCGCGCATCCGCGTCCGGTAAGCCCGCCGCCGATCTGGGTAGGCGGCAACACGACTACGGCCCGGCAACGGGTGGCGCAGTACGGCGACGGGTGGTGCCCGTTCCCCGCGCCGGCAGGCTTGGCGCGCACCGCAGGAACCGCGTCCATCGACTCGCTGGACAAACTCGCGGCCGGCATCGACGATCTGCGACGCCGGTGTGACTCCCTGGGACGTGACTGGTCAGCTCTCGACGTGACGTTCACCAACTTCGACGGCGGCAGCCCGGCGACCGACGACTTCAACGCCGACGCCTACCTTGATGGCTTGGAAAAGCTCGCGGCACTGGGGGTTACCTGGGTGTCGGTGCACCTGCCCGGTGACAGCCTGACGCACATCCTGGAAACCGTCGACCGGTTCCGCACCTCGGTGATCGACGCGATCTGACATGGACTTTTCGCGGGTGGAACTCTGCGCCGAGGACCAGGCTTACCAGGATCTGATGCGCGCATTCGTAGCCGAACACGTCACCGAGGAGGTGCGGGCGCGCAATCGCGAGTTCGGCGAGAACTTCGACGAGAAGGTGCATTTGGCGCTCGGCGAGGCGGGCTATCTGGCGGCGGACTGGAACGTCGAGTCCGACGGTGGGTTCAGCCCGGTGCGCCGTCGGATCTTCAATCTGGAGATCGCGCGGGCGCACACGCCCTGGTATCACTGGGGCACCACGTCGGTGGTCGCGCGGCTGGTGCAGCAGTTCGGCGCGCCGGAACTCGCCGAAAAGGTGCTGCCCGGTGTGCTTTCCGGGCACATCCGGCTGTGCCTGGGTTACACCGAGCCCGAAGGCGGCTCGGACGTCGCCACCTGTAAGACCCGCTCGGTACGTGACGGGGACGGCTGGATCATCAACGGCTCCAAGATGTTCACGTCGAATGCGCAGAACGCCAAGTACGTCTTCCTGCTCACCAACAGCGATCCGCAACGGCCGAAACACAGGAACCTGACCATGTTTCTGGTGCCGCTGGATTCACCGGGTATCGAGATTCAGGGCATTCGCACCCTGGACGGTGATCGCACCAACATCGTCTACTACACCGACGTGCGGGTCGACGACCTCTACCGCATCGGTGAGGTCAACGGCGGCTGGACGGTGATGCGGGCGGCGCTGGACTCCGAGCACGGGCTGGATGAGCGGGACGATCCGGGCTTGCATGATGTTGCCGCGATGGTGATGCAGGGCATGCTGATGGCCGAAGCGCTGGACGGGGTTGCCGGTCTGGCGGACGGCGACGACGACTACTCGATGTACCGGCTCGGGCGCAGTTGCGCGCGGATGGAGGCGGCGCTGTCCACGCCGGGCATGTACGGGCGCGTCGCCATCGCTCAGACGATGCGGGACATCTCCGGGGACTTGATGGACATCCTGGGTCCGGCCTCGGTGCTGCCGGCTGAGACGACAGGCTCGCCCGATGATGGTGCGACGGAACATGTCTCCCGCCTGGCGGTGCCGTTGGGTATCTACGGCGGCTCGCTGGAGGTGTTCCGCAATATGATCGCTCAGCACGAATTGCGGCTGGGGCGACCGGCTTACGGAAGCTGAAGCGAGTTTCCGGTAGCGGACCCGGCTGTCGATCCATTTCCCGTTAAGCTGCCGGTGTGGCGGAGCTGGTACAGCGATATCTCGATCAGATCGTTGCTGAACACGCAGGCGTCACCGAAGGAGCGGTAGCCGATTACATTCCCGAACTTGCCCGTGTCGATACTTCGAAATGCGGACTGACACTCGAGTTGATCGACGGTTATCTCTATAAATCCGGGGATTCGGCCACCGCATTCACAATTCAATCGATCTCGAAACCGTTCACCTATGCTCTTGCGCTTGAATTGATCGGCCATCATGCGGTAGATGCGAAAATCGGTCTAGAGCCATCGGGTGAGCCGTACAACATGATCAGCGTCGACGACCGTACCAAGACGCCGAAAAACCCGATGATCAATGCCGGCGCCATTGCCGCAGTGTCGCTGTTACCTGCCGGGACTCCGCAACAGCGATTTACGCAGATCTTGGATTTCTACTCAGCATGCGCCGGTCACCGCCTCGGTGTCGACGAAAACGTCTACCGCTCCGAAAAGACGAGCGGCAGTCGAAACCGTGCGATCGCCTATATGTTGCAAAGTTTCGGCGTCCTCGATGACGATCCCGATGAGGTCCTCGACGTCTACCTTCGACAATGCTCGATCAAGGTCAGCAGCACTGATCTAGCCCACATGGCCTCTACGCTCGCCCATGGCGGGGTGAATCCGCGGAGTCGGACACGGATAATGTCCGCGGCAGTCGTCCAGCGCACGCTCAGTGTGATGATGACGTGCGGAATGTATGACTCCGCAGGCGACTGGGTAAGTGCCGTGGGGATGCCGGCAAAAAGCGGGGTGGCCGGCGGCATCCTCGCGGTACTGCCGAGCCAACTAGGCATCGGCGTTTATTCTCCGCTGCTCGACGGGCATGGCAACAGTGTGCGCGGCAGCCGTATCTGTCGCAGTCTGTCGGCGCAGCTCGGTCTGCACTTTTTGTCGGTGACCCGAGAAAGCCGATCGATCATTCGGGACACCCACGACGTCGTCGCAGGAATTCGCGTTTTCGAGTTGCACGGGGATCTCCTGTTCGTCGGGGCCGAACAGGTCATGCGCACCGTGGAAAATGAGTGCGACCTATTCGATGTCGCGATTCTGGAGTTGTCGCGGGTCGGTGACATCAGTGAGATCGCCCGCACCATGCTGGCCAGGATGCGTGAGTCATTGACGAAAGCAGGCAAGTCGATCGTCCTGGTCGACCCCGATCGCCGGGTGATGTTGACCGGCCGCAGTAGCGAGGGCGCCGTCGTTTATCCCACGATCGACGAGGCGGTCCGCGAAGCGGAGAAGGAGCGCGGCAACTAGTTCAGCGCAACGCAGGTTGCCGCTGGGACGGCTTATGGCTCGGGCAGTTCGGCAATCACGTCGGCGTGAGCGGCATCGAAGCTGAAATAGCCTCTGATGGGCAGTGTTTCGGGCAGCGGGTCCTCGTAGGTCCACGCGACGTCTGCCTCGGCGGCGGCCCAATACGTCGCGTAGCCCTTGTAGTTGCAGTAGCTCGTGGTGTCGGTCTTGTGTAGCAGATCGGTGCGCACATGCTCGGGTTTGACGTAAAGCCTTGGCGGCAAGGCAGTCTCGAAGACGATGACGGTGTCGTCGGTGTCGACCAGCGTGGTGCCGTCGACGCTGACGCTGAGACGTCGTCTGGTCGGTCGGCAGTCGACGCGGTGATACGGGTTCGGCGGGTAATGGACCAGTTTGCGGCCCTCCTCGAACCACGCATCGACGGCGTCCCACGGCACGGACA
This sequence comes from Mycobacterium sp. NGS59, assembly GCF_059812345.1. Taxonomy (NCBI): domain Bacteria; kingdom Bacillati; phylum Actinomycetota; class Actinomycetes; order Mycobacteriales; family Mycobacteriaceae; genus Mycobacterium; species Mycobacterium sp. NGS59. The sequence continues at coordinate 54,551 of NZ_JCALCN010000012.1, read as the reverse complement.
GGTAGCCGGGTGCCTCTGGTTCAGCTTCGTTCGGCAGCTCGGATGCCTCGTCGGTGGGAAATGCGTAGCTGAGCGTCCGGTCCGGCCGGTGGATCAAGAGTGCCTTCTCGGTGTCGATGACGAGCCGCCCGTCCTTGTATGCCTGGATGCGGCGCGGATGCGGCTCGATGTAGACGACTTTCCCCGTCAGGTCGCGCGGTATCGGGGGAACGAAGCGCCCGGCAGGATGACTGCTCAACGGACCGCGGCCGGTTACCAGGCTCATGGTGTTCCTCCGATGTCGGGCTCTACTTGTCGGCATCTTGACATGAGGCAACATGGATCCAGCCGCGCTGGTTGGGCATCGGCTCGATTTAAGGCGTCCTCGACGGTCGCTTGGTACTTGGGAGGCCGTAGCTTACCGAGGTAGAGCGAGACGATCGGTGTCGGTGCTGCGTCGAGGACTGCTGCGAGCTGGGAGTTGAACTCGGTCCCTGGGACAGCATCCTCTTCGAGAACCACAAGCCAGCGGGCGTCAGTGCCGTCGAGCAGTGTGCGTCAGACGATCTTGTGATTGCAGTGCGCTCCGAGGTGGCCGCCGCCGGCGCGGATCTGTTCCCCCCGCTCGGCACGGCGTGCGTGGCGTTAAACCTCAAGCGGCGCAACCGATCCAAACAGCGGGCCGGCCAGATCAACCGGGCCCGCAAACATAACCGGGAGACCGGGCCCGTCAACGATGAACGACGCTGGCTCGCCGAGGCCCGCAAGAAGGGGATCGCCGATCGCAAGTGGCGAAACCACCAGCGCGACATGCTGTTCATCTTCAAAGGCGCTCCGAGTACCAGCCCGTTCTGTACTTGGATCAACGACCCGCGCGAACCTGAAGAACTTCCCCGAGACTGGAGACCCGACCAGCCTCCCTTCGAACCCCTGCCCGACGACCCACCGTTCTAGCCCGGCTGGTTAGTGTTCCACCCATGGCGGGACCGGTGGAAGGCATCAAGGTCGTCGAACTCGGGGTGTGGGTCGCGGGGCCGGCGACCGGAGGCATCCTGGCGGACTGGGGTGCCGACGTCGTCAAGATCGAACCGCCGACCGGTGATCCCGGGCGGTTGTTCGGCCGGATGTTGGGTTGCGACCTCGGCGTGAACCCGCCCTTCGAGATGGACAACCGGTCCAAGCGCAGCGTCGTGCTGGACCTCACCACCGAAGCCGGACGCGGGACCGCGCTCGAATTGCTCGATGACGCAGACGTTTTCGTCACGAATGTGCGGCCCGGGGCGCTGCAACGGTTGGGGCTGGACTACGAGCAAGTCGCCGCACGCAATCCGAGATTGGTCTACGGCCTGATCACCGGCTACGGCGAATCCGGCCCCGACGCCGACCGCGCCGCCTACGACGTCGCCGCGTTCTGGTCGCGCGGCGGCATCGCCCACCTGCTCACCCGGCCCGGCGACACGCCGCCGTTCCAGCGCGGCGGGATGGGTGATCACTCGGCCGGCATGACGCTGGCGGCCGCCGTGTGCGCGGCGCTGTTGGCCCGCGAACGTACCGGGGAGGGCCAACTGGTGAGCACGTCGCTGTACCGGCAGGGCGCCTACACGGTCAGCTTCGACCTGAACACCTACCTGCTCACCGGCCAGCCGATCGCGATCGGGCAACGCGCCACGATGGGCAACCCGTGCATGAACAACTACGCCGCGGGCGACGGACGCCGATTCTGGATCGTCGGCCTGGAGGTCGACCGGCACTGGCCGGCACTGTGCCGGGTGGTCGACCGACCCGAGTGGCTGACGCAATATCCCGACGCCCGGGCCCGCGCCGTCAACGCGGTGCCGCTGATCGCCGCGCTGGACGAGATCTTCGCGACCCGCTCGCTCGACGAATGGGCGGAGCTGTTCGCCGCCGAACCGGACTTCTTCTGGTCGCCGATCAACACCCTCGAGGACATCGTGGCCGACGAACAGTTCCACGCGTCCGGCGGCCTCGTGGACGTGCCGAACCCCGACGGCGACGTACCGATGGTGGCCACGCCCGCGGATTTCCACGGAACGCCCTGGTCACCTCGTTCAACAGCCCCTGAACTGGGCCAGCACACCGAGGAAGTACTCGCCGAATTGGCAGCCCGTCGCCAGTTATAGGCAACGACGGAGCTTTACAAAACTACGCAAAAGTGTCACGCTGTCCCACAGCCCATGACAAGCGCGACAGGCACGGATTGATGGTCACTTCGACGTTCCATATGACGGGCGCGGCGCGACGGAGCCGCGAAGACGGTCAAGCGTTGCAGCATCGGCTCGACGTCCTCGCCACCGACACCGGCGACGTTGTCCTGACGGCCGGCGGTTGGCTGTTCGACCGGGTGATGGCGGGTTGGGCGGTCAACGTCCTGCTGCCGCGCGGTTGCGCCGCCCGGCCGCTGCGGATCCTGGGTGCCCAGGTGCTGGAACTCGACGAGCTGGACATGTCGGCCCCGATGAGTGACGCCCTGGCGGTCAGCGTCGAAGCCCTCACCGCCCACGACTGCGTCCGCGAATGGGTACGCAGGGCCGTCGACGATCGGTTGACCGAAGTCGCGCTGTGGGGCCGGCAGTGGCCGCTGGGGATGGCGCGCGGGATGACCAGGACCGACTACACCCTCAGCGCCGCCGCCCGAGCCTTCAAGGGGCAGGCGCTGCGCGCAGCCGAAATCCCCTATCGGTCAATCGATCCCACCGAAACGCTGTTCACCGACTCGGCTCGGCTCGGGTGACCGGGACACGATGAAGAAGTACTACCGCCACACGCTGCTGTACCTGCACGAAACCATCGACCTTGGCTCCGGGCGCAGCGACCGCTTCACCGAAGTCTTCACCGCCACCTACCAACCGATGATGGAAGACCTCGGCGCCCGGCTCTTCGCGATCTGGGAGTCCACCCCCTACAACGGCCACTGGCCCCAGGTCACCGTCATCTGGGAGATCGACGCCTTCGCCGACTACGCCCGAATCGGTGCCGCGCAGGCTGCCGGCGGCAGCCACGAGACCGCGGCCGCCCAGTGGCAGGAATTCCTGGCCGGTATCGGCGCCTCCGGGGAGGGCCGGATCATGTACCCGGGCCCCAGCAACAGAACGCTGGCTCAACTGCGGGAAGCCAATTTCGCTGCCCCGCTGGTGATTCAGGAGATCATGCAGACCAAGCCCGGCCGGCAGGACGACTACATCCGCGAACTGGAGCGGCTCTACGTGCCGTGGTCGGAAAGCACCGGAAAATACTGGCTTGGCTCGTTCACCACCACCTTCCGATTCAACGAGGTGATCCACTACTGGGCGCTCGAAGGTGGCTGGGAGTGCTTCGCGAATCACTACCCGTCCTGGAAGGACAGCCCGCCGGCCGAGATCGTCACCTGGATGAGCGTTGCGCCGGCACTGCGCGACGGCTGGGAGGACTCCATCCTGCAGGCGTTACCGCCGTCGCCGTTGCAATGAGCGAATTCTCCTACGATCCATTCGATCCGGAGGTGATGGCGAACCCGCCGGCGTACTACCGCATCCTGCGCGACGAACATCCGGTGTATTACCTGCCGCAGTGGGATACGTTCGCGCTTTCCCGATTCGAGGACATCTGGCGGGTGCTGGAGGTCAACGACGGAACCTTTGTGGCATCCGAAGGCACGTTGCCGCCGGCGTCGGTGCTGGCCAAGCACAACGACGGCCCGGTCGCCGATCCGCCGTTGCACCCCTTGCCTTTTCACGCGGTGTTCGACGCGGACCTGTACGGCGAGATCCGCCGCGCGCACTCCCAACCGTTCCGGCCACGCTCGGTCACCGCATTGGAAGCCAGAATCCGCGAGCTGGCCAACGAACGCCTGGACCTGCTGTTGCCGCGCGGCGAATTCGACCTGACCCAGGAGTACGGCGGCATCGTCGCGGCATCCATGGTGTGCGAACTGCTCGGCATATCAGTCGATCTCGCGCCGCAGGTGCTGGCCGCCGTCAACGCCGGTAGTCTTGCCCAGCCCGGTGAAGGCGTCGACACCGCCGAGTCCCGGCCCAACTATCTGCAATTCCTGATTCCGGTGGTGGAACGGCACCGGGCCGGTCAGGGCGATGCGCTTCCGATAGTCGACGGGCTGCTCGGTTACCACCTGCCGGACGGCAGCGCGCTCAGCGACACCGAGGTCGCCACCCAGATGCTGTGCGTCTTCATCGGCGGCACCGAGACCGTACCCAAGATCGTGGCGACGGGACTGTGGGAGCTCAGCCAACGCCCCGACCAGATGACGGCGGTACGAGCCGATCTCGACCGAAACGTGCAAATCGCCCGCGAGGAGATACTGCGGTATTGCGCGCCGGCGCAATGGTTTGCCCGGACCGCCCGCAAACCCTTCACCATTCACGGCCAGACGATCCAACCGGGACAGCGCGTCATCACGCTGCTCGCCTCGGCCAACCGGGACGAGCGCGAATACCCCGATCCCGACGAGTTCATCTGGGACAGGCCGATAAAGCGTTCCCTGGTCTTCGGCCGCGGCCAGCATTTCTGCCTCGGCTTCCACCTCGCCCGACTGGAAGTCGCTGTGCTGCTTCAGGAATGGCTGAAAAGAGTACCGGACTTCGCGATCCGCGGCGACCGGGCAACCCGGCTGCCGTCGAGCTTCCAGTGGGGCTGGAACAACATCCCGGTGGAGGTCTGACGTGTGGTCCTACCGGATCATCGCCCCCTTTCTGTTCGAACGGACCGACATCGCGGAAAAGACGTCCGAGGGCCTCACGGATGGGCAAGTGCTGCTCGGCTTTTCGGCCGCGGGAGTCTGCGGCAGCGACCTGCCTGCGTTCCGCGGGTCCCGGGGCCGCCTGCCCGGTGACGACGGGCGCAGCGGGCCGGAAAAGGACGGCTTTCCGATCCACGAGGTCGCCGGTGAGGTGATCGCCAGCCGGCACCCCGAGCACCGTCCGGGTGACCTGGTGGTGGGTTGGGCCTCCGGCTTCGACGGCATGATGGAGCGTGTGGTCAGCATTGGCGACGGACTGGCACGCTACGACCCGGTGCTCACCCCCGCACAGGCGGTCGGGCTGCAACCGCTGGCCTGCGTCCTGTACGCCTGCGAGCAGCTGCCGGATCTGGCCGGACGGCACGTGGCGATCATCGGACAGGGATCGATCGGCCTGCTGTTCTCCTACGTCGCCAAGGCATTCGGGGCCCGGCGCGTCACCGGCGTCGATCCCGTCGACCGCGAAAGCCTCAGCGGCACATTCGGAGTCGACGAGGCAGTCCGCGCCACCAGCGACAGGTGGGTCAGCCAACTGGTTCCCGCCGACCGGGCCGACGTGGTCATCGAGGCGGTCGGCCATCAGGTCGCCACCTTGGGCCACGCCATCGACGCTGCCGCTCCCGGCGGTACCGTGTTCTACTTCGGTGTCGCCGATGACGACGCCTATCCGATCAACATGCGCGCCATGCTGCGCAACAACCTGACGCTGAAATCCGGTGTGACACTGGACCGGCGGCGGATGCTGAAACAAGCCGCCGAGTTCGCGGCCGAGCACCCCGAACTGCTCGAGGCGTATCTGACGCACACCTTCGCCGTCGACGACGTCCAGGCCGCGTTCGACCTCGCCTGCCGACCGGTCCCCGAGCGGGTCAAGATCGCGATCTGCCGATGAGCATCTTCCAAAGCGACCTGCGGCAGATCATCTGGGGTGGCTGGGTCACCGGCCCGACGCTGATCGGCCCCGAAGAGTTCGCCAAGGCCGGCTACGACTACGTCGGATTCGACACCCAGCACGGCTATCTGGACGACGCCGACGTCGCCGGGATGCTGAGGCGGCTGGAACACGTGCCGATCACCACCGCCGTCCGGCTCCCGAATGCCGACCCGGCGCCGATCGGCCGGGTCCTCGACGCCGGCGCGGACGCCGTCATCATCGCGATGATCGAGTCGGCGGACCAGGCCGCCGCGGCGGTCGCGGCCACCCGCTTCCCGCCCGCCGGGGTGCGCAGCTTCGGCCCGTTGCGGGCCAGCCTCGGACACGACCCGGCAGCGCTGGAATCGAGGGTGAGCGTCTTCGCCATGATCGAGACCGCGGCCGCGGTCTCCGGCATCGAGGAGATCTGCGCCGTAGCCGGCCTGGCCGGAATCTATGTCGGCCCAGCCGATCTGGCGCTGTCGATGGGTGTCGGCGTGGTGGGCGCGTTGGCCAATCAGCAGGTCCTGGCAGCGATCTCCCGTATTCACCGGACGGCCACCGACGCGGGCCTCATCACCGGAATCCACGGCAGCGACGGGAAGACCGGAAACACATTGGCCAAGATGGGGTTCCAGATGATCACCCTGGCGGCCGAATCGCAGGCGCTGCGCCGCGGGGCCACCGAACACCTGCGTGAGGCGACCGCGCAATGAGCGACGAGATCCGCGACCTGTTGGCCCGCTACGCGCTGGCCCTCGACACCCACGACGTCGCCGAGGGATTGGCGGTGTTCACCGAGGACGCCGAATTCGTCGCCTACGGGAAGACATACTCCGGCCACACCGGTATCGGCGCGATGTTCGACCAGGCGCCACGCGGCTTACACCTGTTGGGCGCCATCAGCGTCGACGTCGCCAACGACACTGCGACCGCGCGATCGCAGGTGTTGTTCGTCAACGACACGGAGCTGCGACCCGGGCACTACGAAGACGAGCTGGTGCGCAGCGAGGGCACATGGCTGATCCGCCGCCGTCAGTTCCACAGGGCCGCAACATGACCCGCGTGGCATTGGTCACCGGTGCCGCCGGCGGGCAGGGCCGGGTGATCGTCACCAAGCTGCGCGCCAACGGCTACTCGGTGGCCGCCGCTGACTTGAGCCCGCTGCCAAACGAATTGGACGGCGACGACGAGGTGCTGGACGTCCGGCTGGACATCACCGACCCGGCCCAGTGGGATGCCGCCGTCGCTGCCACGGTCGAGCGATTCGGGTCGCTGACCACCCTGGTCAACAATGCCGGGATGCTGCATCGCGCCGCGCTGGCCGAGGAGACCGTCGACGATTTCGAAAACTCCTGGAGGGTCAACTGTCTAGGTGCGTTCCTGGGCATGCGGGCGGCCTTGCCGCAACTGCGGAAAGCTCAGAACGCCGCGATCGTCAACATCTGCAGCACCGGCGCGATCCGGCCGTTCCCGCAGCACTGTGCCTACGGCTCGGCGAAATGGGCGCTGCGCGGCCTGACTCAGACCGCCGCCGCCGAACTCGCCCCGGACGGCATCCGCGTCAACGCCGTCTTCCCAGGTCCGATTGCCACACCGATGCTTGACGAGAACATCCAGCAGCGGTTGGCCGCGGTGGCGATGTTCGGTCGGCTCGGCCAACCGACCGAGATCGCCGACGCGGTCGCCTTTCTGGTGTCCGAGGCGGCGTCCTTCATCACCGGCTCGGAACTGGTCGTCGACGGTGGGCAATGCCTGCAGATCCGATGATCCAGGCCGTCGACCGGTTGCATCCGGCGCTGCGTGCCGTAGCCGTCACCCGGACGATCTTCACCGCCGAAGCGATCCCGCTGATCCGTGAATCGATGAACCAGCGTCGCGCCGACAGCGTCGGGGACGCCGCGGGCTTGGACATCGAGGACACGCACGCCGACACGGTGCCGGTGCGGATCTACCGGGGCTGCGCGCCGCCGGCACCGGCGGTTATCTACTGTCACGCAGGCGGTTTCGCGATGGGCAACCTCGACACCGACCACCGGCAGTGCATCGAACTCGCCCGTCGCGCCCGGTGTTCGGTGGTTTCGGTGGACTACCGACTGGCGCCGGAGCACCCTTTCCCGGCCGCGCTGGAAGACGCTGTCACCGTGCTCAATTGGGTGGTCGCCAACGCAGCGGAACTCGATGTGGATCCGGCCCGGCTGGCCGTCGCCGGCAGCAGCGCCGGCGCCGCGCTGGCCGCTTGCCTGGCACACGGTTCCGCCGACAAAGCGTTGCCGCCGTTGCTCTTTCAGCTGCTGCACCAACCGGTGCTGGACGACCGCCGTACCCAATCCATGACCGAATTCCGTGCCACCCCGGCCTTCGACGGTGAGGGCGCGCAGCTGATGTGGCATCACTACCTGGGCGGGCAGGCCCCGTCGCACGCCTCCGTTCCCGCCCGGCGAGGCGAATTGACCGGCCTGCCAGCCACATTGATCACCTGCGCGGAAATCGACCCGTTCCGCGACGAAGCGGTCGAATATGCGTTGCGCTTGCTGCGCGCCGGGGTCGGCACCGGACTGCACGTATTCCCCGGTGCCTGCCACGGATTCGATTCGCTGCTACCCGAATGGTCGGCCAGCCAACGGCTGTTCGCGCTGCAGGGCGAGGCGCTGGCGAAAGCGTTTTACGGCGATCAGTAGTTGTCGCTGGGCGGTCGCGGACCCGGCAGATCCAGCAACAACCGCGCGCCACCGAGCGGGCTCGCCTGCAAAGACGCGGTGCCGCCGTGCAATTCGGCCTGCTGTGCCACCAGCGCCAGGCCGAGACCCGACCCGGAATGCGACGCGGTGGATCCGCGGGAGAACCGGTCGAAGACCGACTCGCGCTCATGTTCGGGCACGCCGGTTCCGTCGTCGTCGACGGCGATCTGCACCCCCGCGCGCGAACTCACCGCCGAGAGCTGCACTTGGTCGGCGTGACCGTGCTTGACCGCGTTGGCGATCGCGTTGTCCACCGCGAGCCGCAGCCCGGTCGGCAGGCCGAGCATCAACAACGTCGGCGATGGCAGCAACGACACCGTCAGCTCGGGATAGATGCGCTCGGCGTCGTGTGCCGCGCGATCCAGCAGTTCGGTGATGTCCACCGGCACGAAATCGTCGGTGGTGATGGTCTGGCCTTGGGCCAGCCGTTCCAGCGCGGACAGGGTGGCTTCGATACGACTTTGGGTGCGCATCACGTCGGCCATCACCTCTTCGCGCTGCTTGGCGGGCAGCTCCAGGGTGGCCAGCACCTCCAGGTTGGTCCGCATCGCCGTCAACGGCGTGCGCAACTCGTGGGAGGCGACGGAAGCGAAGTCGCGGGCCGAGTCCAGCGCGTCCTTGGTGCGCTGCTGCTCGTCGCCGATCCGGGCCAGCATGCCTTCGACGGCCTCGGCGATCTCCACCGCTTCCCAGACCCCGCGGACCTGCACCTCGTCCGGGTTGGACTGCGCGTTGATGGCGCGGGCCTGCTGGGCCAGCAACCGGAACGGGTTGATCATGATCAGCCACATGACGCTGCCGACCAGGAAAGTGCCGACGATGACGCTGCCGCAGATCAGCAGGACCCGCAGGTGCAGCTGGTCGATGCGGTCTTCGGCTTCGGACAGCGGCGCACCGAGCGCGACGGTGGCGTCTCCCGCGGTGAACGTGCGCACCCGATAGGGGACCCCGTTGATCGCGGTGGAGGCGTAGCCCACCGGCAACGCGGGCAGCACGACGCCGCTCGGCACGGACATGGTGTTGGCGCCCACCCGCACGGTGCGAACCAGGCTGTCGTCCGGCGCAACCTGATCGGTGGGCGAACGCTGCGGGCTGGTCAGCAGGGTGGCGACGTCACCCAGGCTGCTCACCGAGTCGAGCCGCCGGTCCAGTTGGCTGTACTGGTCGTTGGTGACGCCGACCCACACCCAGGTGCCCAGGATGATGACCAGCGCGATCACCGACAGCGCGGCCACGATCACGATCGTGCGCAACGAGACCAGCGGCAACGGCAGCCGCAGCAGGCGGTACACCCGGTCGTTGATCGTCATATGTCGGTCCTCGATCAGAAAGTGATCAGCTGACGGACGGCGGTGCCGTCGGCCAGATGGTCCATCGCCTCGTTGATGTCGTCCAACCGAACGGTCGCCGAGACCAGCTTTTCCACCGGCAGCCGGCCTGACTGCCACAACGCAACGAAGCGGGGAATGTCGCGGCTGGGCACCGCCGAACCCAGGTAGCTCCCGATCAGCGAGCGGCCTTCGGCGACAAAGCCCAACGGAGACAGACTGATTCGCGCATCGGGCCGGGGCAGCCCGACCGTGACGGTCCGCCCCCCGGGCGCGGTCAGCGCGATCGCCGTCTCCAGCGCGACGGGATGACCGACGGCCTCGATCACCACGTCGGCCTTGATACCCGCGGCCTGCTCCGGGGTGTAGGTCTCGTGAGCGCCCAAAGCGGTTGCCGCAGAAAGCTTTTGCGGTAGCTGATCGATGCCGATCACCCGGACCCCGGGATAGGTCAACGCGGTGAGCACCGCGGCCATGCCGACGCCTCCGAGGCCGACGACGGCGACCGATTGGCCCGGCCGCGGGTCGCCCACGTTGAGCACCGCGCCGCCGCCGGTGAGTACCGCGCAGCCCAGCAGGGCGGCGACCCCCGGCGGCACGTCGGGCGGTACCGCGACCGCGCTGGCCGCGTTGACCACCGCGTGGGAAGCGAAACCCGAAACGCCCAGGTGGTGATACACCGGATGGCCGGCGCGGTTCAGGCGGATCCCGCCGCCGAGCAGAGTGCCGGCGTTGTTGGCCGCGCTGCCCGGCTCACACGGCGTCAACCCCTGCGTCGCGCACGCCGGACACTGCCCGCAGCGCGGCAGGAACACCAGCACCACCCGTTGCCCGACCCGCAATTCCGTCACCCCGTCGCCGAGCGCTTCGACGATGCCCGCGGCTTCGTGACCCAGCAACATCGGCGTCGGCCGGACCCGGTTGCCGTCCACGACCGACAGGTCGGAGTGGCACACCCCGGCGGCTTCCACGCGGACCAGCACCTCGCCCGCGCCCGGTCCGGCCAGCTCCAGGTCGGTGACGCTGATCGGCCGGGATTGGGCGTACGGCCGTGGCGCACCGATCCGCTCCAGCACCGCGCCCCGGATCGCCAGCATGCTGGAATACAACCATGAGTTCAGTGCCTGCTGCGCCGGACGGCCTGACCAGCAGCGACTTCCCGGTGCTGTGGCCGGTGCTCACGCGCTGGGCCGACAACGACATGTTCGGTCACCTCAACAACGCCGTCTACTACCAGCTCTTCGACACCGCGATCAACGGCTGGATCGCCACCGAGACCGGCGTCGACCCGCTCACCATCCCCGAGCTGGGCATCGTCGCGGAGTCGGGCTGCCGGTACCTCTCCTCGCTGGGCTTCCCGGACCGCCTGACCGTGGGCCTGGCGGTCAGCCGGCTCGGCCGCAGCAGCGTCACCTACCGCCTGGGCATTTTCAAGACCTCGGAAAACGCGCAACCAATCGCCGCGCTCGGGCACTGGGTGCACGTCTACGTCGACCGGGACACCCGCCGACCGGTCCCGATTCCCGACGCCATCCGGTCGCTGCTGGCAACCGCCTGCACCGACTAGCCGCCCCAGTATGCTTCGCCAATGCCAGTTTTGAGTAAGACGGTCGAGGTCAGCGCCGATGCCGCGGCAATCATGGGCATCGTCTCCGACATCGAGCGGTACCCGGAATGGAACGAAGGGGTCAAGGGCGCCTGGGTACTGGCCCGCTACGACGACGGCCGCGCCAGCCAGGTGCGCCTGGACACCTCCGTGCAAGGCCTCGACGGCGTCTACATCCACGCCGTGTACTACCCCGGCGAGAACCAGATCCAGACCGTGATGCAGCAGGGCGACCTGTTCACCAAGCAGGAACAGTTGTTCAGCGTGGTACCGGTAGGCGCCAACAGCCTGCTGACCGTGGACATCGACGTCGAGCCCAGCATGCCGGTGCCGCCGCCGATGGTGAAGATGCTGCTGAACAACGTGCTGGAGCAGCTGGCGGCCAACGTCAAGCAGCGCGCCGAGCAGTTGGGCGCGGGCTAGCCGCCGGATGGCCGGACTCAGCATCCGTCAGGCTTCTGGCGTGAATCCTGGGCTTTGCGCGTGAAGCCTGGGCTTTGCGCGTGAAACCTGGGCTTTGCGAGTGAAACCTGGGCGGGATCCCGACGATTTTCCCGCCCAGGTTTCACACCGGACGCCGTCACTTCACACTCAAAGCCAAGGCTTCACAACCGAAGTCACGCAGCAACCGAAACGGCATATCCTGCCGGCGCGGACCCTCGTGCACTCAGCGGCCGCAACGCCTCAAGAGTTGAAGATCCCGCTTCGGTCCAGCGCTTCGGTCAGCCGTTCGGCCGCGTCGGTGAACTGCCAGACCGTGTGTTTGATCGCGGCCTTGGCGTCGCGGCGGCGCAACGCCGCGATCAGCTGACGGTGATTGCCGACCGCTGCCTCACCCCATCGCGGATCGGCGGCATACATCTGCGCAGGCATGTAGCGCGCCGCGTTGAGCAGGAACCAGGCCAGCTTGATCCGTCCGCTGGCGTGGTTGAACACGCGATGGAAGGAGAACTCATAGGTCGCGATGGCCTCGGCGTCGCCGGCCACGACGGCCTTGGACAACAGCTCGTTGAGGCGCTCCAGCTCGACGATCTCGATCTCGGTGATGCGGTCCGTCGCGGTGACCGCCAGCTCGCGGGCGATGGTGGCCTGCAGCCAAAAGATGTCCTTGATGTCCTCGCGGGTCAACGGCAGCACCACGTGGCCGCGGTGCGGCTCGAGCTGCACCATGCCTTCGCCGCGCAGCTTCAACAGCGCCTCGCGCACCGGGGTGATGCTCACCCCGAGTTCGGCGGCGGTGTCGTCGAGCCGGATGAACGTCCCCGGGCGGAGCTTGCCGGACATGATCGCGGCGCGCAGGTGACCGGCGACCTCGTCGGACAACTGTGAGCGCCGCAGCGGACGAGCGCGCCGGGGTTTGGACGACGCTGCCGACAAAGGTGCGTTCACGTGCCCTGCCAGGTCTTTCAGCCGCTTATCGGGTCTCTACCGTGTCGTTTCGAGGCCTTGTTAACGGCTGCCGTGCCCGTTAATGTGACCCAGACAACACATGTTTTATCAAATATCAGTCTGACGCAAGCGGTGCGCAAGTGAAGGGACGGAACTGGTTGACCGCGCAACTCGCCGGCCACGTGACACAGGCCGAAGCCCACGAGCAGCCTTACCTCGCTCGGCGGCAGAACTGGGTCAACCAGCTCGAGCGGCACGCCATGATGCAGCCGCAGGCGCCCGCGCTGCGGTTCCTGGGCGACACCCTGACGTGGGCCGGACTGCGGGACCGCGTCGCCGCGCTCGCCGGAGCGCTCAACCGGCGCGGAGTCGGCTTCGGGGACCGGGTGATGGTCCTGATGCTCAACCGCACCGAGTTCGTCGAGTCGGTACTGGCGGCCAACATGCTCGGCGCGATCGCGGTACCGCTGAACTTCCGGCTGACCCCCGCCGAGATCGCCTTCCTGGTCGAGGACAGCGGCGCGCGGGTGATCATCACCGAAGCGGTCCTGGCCAAAGTGGCCACCGGCGTGCGTGACATCGCGGCGCTGCTGGAGACGGTGGTGGTCGCGGGTTCGGCGGCGGACACGACGCCGGACAACGATGTCCTCTTCTATGAAGACCTTATGAATGAGGTCGGCGACAGGCCGGCACCGGTCGACATCCCGAACGAATCGCCGGCCCTGATCATGTACACCTCGGGGACTACCGGGCGGCCCAAGGGTGCGGTGCTCACCCACACCAACCTGACCGGGCAGACCATGACGATGCTCTACACCAACGGGGTGGATCTCAACAACGACGTCGGCTTCGTCGGCGTCCCGCTGTTCCACATCGCCGGGGTCGGCAACCTGCTCAGCGGGTTGCTGCTCGGCGTCCCGACGGTGATCTATCCGCTCGGCGCTTTCGATCCCGGACAACTGCTCGACGTGCTGGAGGCCGAGAAGGTGACCGGACTGTTCCTGGTCCCCGCACAGTGGCAGGCGGTGTGCGCCGAGCAGCAGGCCAGGCCGCGCGACCTCCGGTTGCGCACGATGTCGTGGGGTGCCGCGCCGGCACCAGATGTGTTGCTGCGGCAGATGTCTGAGATGTTCCCGGGCACCCAGATACTCGCCGCTTTCGGGCAGACCGAGATGTCGCCGGTGACGTGCATGTTGCTGGGCGACGACGCGATCCGTAAGCGCGGATCGGTGGGCAAGGTGATCCCGACCGTCGCCGCCCGGGTGGTCGACGACGGCATGAACGACGTGCCGGTCGGCGAGATCGGGGAAATCGTCTATCGCGCACCGACGTTGATGAGCGGCTACTGGAACAACCCGGAAGCCACCGCCGAAGCGTTCGCCGGCGGGTGGTTCCACTCCGGGGACCTGGTACGGATGGACGCCGACGGCTACGTCTGGGTGGTGGACCGCAAGAAGGACATGATCATCTCCGGCGGCGAGAACATCTACTGCGCCGAGGTGGAGAACGTGCTGGCCGGTCACCCTCGTGTCGTCGAGGTCGCGGTGATCGGGCGCACCGACGAGAAGTGGGGCGAGGTGCCGATCGCGGTGGCCGCTGTAACGGAAGGCCACCTGCGTATCGAAGAGTTGGATGAGTACCTGACTGAGCGGCTTGCGAGGTACAAGCATCCCAAGGCGCTCGAGATCGTGGACGCCTTGCCGCGCAACCCCGCCGGGAAGGTGCTCAAGACTGAACTGCGGGTGCGGTACGGGATGCGAAAAGATATCGAAAGGCGTTCTGCGACAACAGAATCAACAACAGGAGAGGTAAGCTGACGGGGCTCAAAATGTTTGCCAGGTGCTGACAAAGTGTCAAATGTCGAGTTGCAGTACACACGCGGACGACCATCGGGTACATTCCTGTAGTCTCCGTTACTACCTGCCGGTAGGGAGCGCTGGGTCACATCCGTAGGGTCGGGCAAGGAGGAGGCGTGCAACACCATTCGCCGCAGCATTGCCTCGACGCGGGCGGCCCGTAGGTGAGGGGGCAATCGTGACGACATCTTCTCGTCCGCAGCTGCTGGGCTACGTTCGCGACCAGCTGGAGACACCGCTGACGATGATCGGCGGGTTCTTCCGGATGTGCGTGCTGATCGGCCGCGCGTTGTTCCGCCGACCGTTCCAGTGGCGCGAGCTGATTCAGCAGTGCTGGTTCATCATGCGGGTCGCGCTGCTGCCAACGATCATGGTCTCGATCCCGCTGACCGTGCTGCTGATCTTCACCCTCAACGTGCTGCTCGCTCAGTTCGGCGCCGCGGACCTGTCCGGCGCGGGCGCGGCGATCGGCGCGGTCACCCAGCTCGGTCCGCTGACCACGGTGCTGGTGGTGGCCGGTGCCGGCTCGACAGCTATCTGCGCCGACCTGGGCGCCCGCACCATCCGCGAGGAGATCGACGCGATGGAGGTGTTGGGCATCGACCCGATCCACCGTCTCGTGGTCCCCCGGGTGATCGCCGCGACCGTCGTCGCCACCCTGCTCAACGCCCTGGTGATCACCGTGGGACTGGTCGGTGGCTACCTGTTCGGTGTCTACCTGCAGAACGTGTCGGGTGGCGCTTATCTGGCCACGCTGACCACCATCACCGGCCTACCCGAGGTGATCATCGCGATGGTCAAGGCGGCGACCTTCGGGCTGATCGCCGGCCTGGTCGGCTGCTACCGCGGCTTGACGGTCAGCGGCGGTTCCAAGGGTCTGGGCACCGCCGTGAACGAGACCGTGGTGCTGTGCGTGGTCGCGCTGTACGCGGTCAACGTCATCCTGACCACCATCGGGGTGCGATTCGGGACGGGGCGCTGATGTCGACAGCTGTGGTAGTTCGGTCCCGGTTCCCCCGTGCGGTCGCCAATGTCAACAAGTACGCGGGCAGCGTCGGGCGGGGCATGGACACCACAGGTCAGATGGCCTGGTTCATCCTGCGCAGCATCGGGCTGATCCCGCAGACAATCGCGTCGTACCGCAAGGAGACGTTGCGCCTGATCGCCCAGATCGGTATGGGCACCGGTGCGATGGCCGTGGTCGGCGGCACCGCCGCGATCGTCGGTTTCGTGACCCTGTCGGGTAGCTCGCTGGTGGCCATTCAGGGTTTCGCGTCGCTGGGCAACATCGGCGTCGAGGTGTTCACCGGATTCTTCTCGGCGCTGATCAACGTCCGTATCGCCGGGCCCGTCGTCACCGGCATCGCGCTGGCGGCCACGGTCGGCGCCGGTGCCACCGCGGAGCTGGGCGCGATGCGGATCGCCGAAGAGATCGACGCCCTCGAGGTGATGGGCATCAACTCGATCTCGTACCTCACCTCCACCCGGGTGATCGCCGGCCTGGTGGTCATCATCCCGCTGTACGCGCTGGCGATGATCATGTCCTTCTTGTCCCCGCAGATCGTGACGACCGCGCTGTACGGGCAGTCGACAGGTACCTACGAGCATTACTTCCGAACGTTCCTCCGCCCCGACGACGTGTTCTGGTCGTTCCTGGAGGCGATCATCATCGCGTTGATCGTGATGGTGACGCACTGCTACTACGGCTACAACGCCGGCGGCGGGCCGGTCGGCGTCGGCGAAGCCGTGGGCCGATCCATGCGGTTCTCACTGGTATCGGTGCAGATAGTCGTCCTGTCCGCCGCGTTGGCGCTGTACGGCGTCAACCCTAACTTCGCACTGACGGTGTAGCGCCATGACTGGTCCAGGCAGACAGAACAAGATGCCGAGCACGCCCTACAAGACCATCGGCATCACCGCGCTGGTCGTCCTGCTGCTCGTGCTTTCGCTGGTGTACGTACAGTTCCGCGGCGGATTCACGTCCAAGGACAAGGTGACGATGTTCTCCGAGCGGGCCGGGTTGGTCATCGACCCCGGCTCGAAGGTCACCTACAACGGTGTCCAGATCGGCCGGGTCGGTGACATCACGGAGGTCTCCCGCAACGGGAAGCCGGCCGCGAAGTTCACGCTGGAGATCTACCCCCAGTACCTCGGGCCCAACGGCGTGGTGCCGGAGAACGTGGACACCCAGATCAAGGCCACCACTGTGTTCGGTGGCAAGTACGTGTCGCTGACGACGCCCAAGGACGACAAGGGCAACATCGTCTCGCGCGGGCACCTGTCGTCGAACAGCACCATCAACGCCACGGCGGTGACCACCGAGATCAACACGGTGTTCCAGACGCTGACCGACATCTCCCAGAAGGTCGACCCGGTCAAGCTGAACCTGACGCTGAGCGCGGCGGCGCAGGCGCTGACCGGGCTGGGCGACCGGTTCGGCCAGTCGATCGTCAACGGCAACGCGATCCTCGACGACATCAACCCGCAGATGCCCCAGGCCCGCCGCGACATCCAGGCGCTGGCCTCCCTTGGTGACGTCTACGCGGACGCGGCACCGGAACTGCTGGACTTCCTGAACAATTCGACGACCACCGCGCGCAGCATCAACGCGCAGCAGCGGGACCTGGACCAGGCGCTGCTGGCCGCCGCCGGCTTCGGCAACACCGGTGCCGACATCTTCGAGCGCGGCGGACCCTACCTGGCCCGCGGTGCCGCCGACCTGGTGCCGACGGCTCAACTACTGGACACGTACAGCCCGGAGCTGTACTGCACGCTGCGCAACTACCACGACGTCGAACCGACGGTCCGGACGTTCCTCGGCGGCAACGGCTACTCGCTGAACACCCACTCCGAGATCCTGTCCGCGCTGGGTGCGATGCTCAACCCGGTTTCGCTGGTGCCGCTGTTGCTCTCCCAGGTCGGCGGGCTGGCCGCGGGCCTGGTCGGCGGCGCACCGAACCCCTACATGTATCCGGAGAATCTGCCGCGGGTTGCCGCGCACGGTGGCCCGGGTGGTGCCCCCGGCTGTTGGCAGCAGATCACCCGCCAACTGTGGCCGGCACCGGAATTGGTGATGGACACCGGCAACAGCATCGCGCCGTACAACCACTTGGATACCGGTTCGCCCTACGTGCTCGAGTACGTCTGGGGCCGTCAAGTAGGGGACAACACGATCAACCCATGAAAATCACCGGGACTCTCGTCAAGCTCAGCATCTTCGCATTCGTGCTGTTGCTGTTCAGCGTCATGATCATCGTGGTGTTCGGTCAGATCCGCTTCGACCGGACCACCAGCTACTCCGCGGAGTTCAGCAACGTCAGTGGGCTGCGGGCGGGTCAGTTCGTGCGGGCCTCCGGGGTGGAGATCGGCAAGGTGAAGAACCTCGAGCTGCTCGACGGCGGCCGGCGGGTCAAGGTGGACTTCGACGTCGACCGCGCAATCCCGCTGTACCAGTCGACGACCGCCCAGATCCGCTACCTGGACCTGATCGGCAACCGCTACCTCGAGCTGCGGCGCGGCGAGGGCGACGGCGCGGACAAGGTGATGTCGGCGGGCGGACTCATCCCGCTGTCGCGCACGTCCCCGGCACTGGACCTGGACGCGCTGATCGGTGGATTCAAACCGGTGTTCCGGGCACTGAACCCGGAGAAGGTCAACACCATCGCGTCGTCGTTGATCACGGTCTTCCAGGGCCAGGGCGGCACGATCAACGACATCTTGAACCAGACCGCGTCGCTCACCAATCAACTCGCCGAGCGGGACCAGGCGATCGGCGAAGTGATCAAGAACCTGAACACCGTGCTGGACACCACTGTCCGGCACCGCAAGGACTTCGACCAGACCGTCAACAATCTCGAGGTGCTGATCACCGGGCTGAAGGACCACAGTGACGGCCTCGCCGGCGGCACCGCGAACATCAGCAACGCCGCTGGGACGGTGGCCGATCTGCTGGCCGAGGACCGTGCACTCCTGCACAAGACCATCAACTACCTGGACGCCGTGCAGCAGCCGCTGGTCGATCAGCGGCAGCAGCTCAACGACTTCCTACAGCGCGTGCCGTCCGCGTTGAACCTGATTGGCCGGTCCATCGGCTCCTACGGTGACTTCGTCAACTTCTACTCCTGCGACATCAGCCTCCGGATCAACGGTCTGCAACCCGGTGGACCGGTCCGCACCGTCCGGCTCTTCCACCAGCCGACAGGAAGGTGCTCGCCGCAATGAGAACGTTGGAGCCGCCCAACCGGCTGAAGATCGGGTTGATGGGCATCCTGGTGACGCTGTTGGTGATCGGCGTCGGCCAGAGCTTCACCAGCGTGCCGATGCTGATGGCAAAGCCCAGTTACTACGGGCAGTTCACTGACACCGGCGGCATGAACAAGGGCGACAAGGTGCGCATCGCCGGCATGGACGTCGGCAAAATCGAGGCGATCAAGATCGACGGCGATCACATCGTGATGAAGTTCTCGATCGGCACTCAGAGCATCGGTACCGAGAGCCGGCTGCAGATCCGCACCGACACGCTGCTGGGCAAGAAGGTCCTGGAGATCGAGGCGAAGGGTAACCAGCCGCTGCGACCCAACGGCGTGCTGCCGCTGGGTCAGAGCACCACGCCCTACCAGATCTACGACGCCTTCCTGGACGTCACCACCGCGGCCAGAGGCTGGAACATCGACACCGTCAAGCAGTCGTTGCACGTGCTGTCGGAAACCATCGACCAGACCTACCCGCAGCTCAGCCCCGCGCTGGAAGGTGTGTCCAAGTTCTCCGACACCCTGGGCAAGCGTGACGACGAACTCAAGCATCTGCTCGCTCAGGCCAACCAGGTGGCGAGCGTGCTCGGCGATCGCAGCCAGCAGGTGGACCGGTTGCTGGTCAACGCCAAGACGCTGCTCGCCGCCTTCAATGACCGCGGCCGTGCCATCGACGCCCTGCTGGGCAACATCGCCTACTTCTCAACGCAGGTTCAAGGCTTCATCAACGACAACCCGAACCTCAACCACGTGCTGGAGCAGTTGCGCACCGTCAGTGATGTGCTGGTCGCGCGCAAACAGGACCTGGCCGACGGCCTGCAGATGGTCGGCGGGTTCCTGCCGTCGTTGAACGAGTCGATCGCGTCCGGACCGTTCTTCAAGGTCGTGATTCACAACCTGGTCCCGGGTCAGATCATCCAGCCGTTCATCGACGCCGCGTTCAAGAAGCGCGGGCTGGACCCGGAGAACTTCTGGCGCGGAGCCGGCCTGCCGGCCTACCGGTTCCCCGACCCCAACGGGACCCGGTTCCCCAACGGCGCCCCGCCGCCGGGACCGCTGGTGCTGGAAGGCACCCCGGAACACCCGGGACCGGCCGTGCCGCCGGGAACGCCGTGCTCGTACACGCCGCCCGCAGACGGCATCCCGACGCCCGGGAACCCGTTGCCCTGCATCGGGCTCAACAACGGTCCGTTCGGTGGGGTCGGGTTCCCTGGACCCAACGTCGCGGCTTCGCCGCCCAACCCGAACGGCGTCCCGTACATTCCGGGCATCCCGATCGCCGGACGCCCGGGCGAGCCGGCGCCGGACGTGCAGGGCACCCCCGTTCCGCTGCCGCCGAACACCCCACCGGGCTCGCGCACCGAGCCGCTGGGACCGGCGGGACCGGTGGGGCCACCGTCGACCTTCGCCCCTGGCCTGCCTCCGGGTCCGGCAGCGCCGCCTGGGCCGGGGAACCAGCTGCCGGCGCCATTCATCAATCCCGGTGGGACCGGTGGCAGTGGCGTAGTGGGAGGTAGCCAGAATTGAGCACCATCTTTGACGTCCGCAACATCCGGTTGCCGCGCCTGAACCGGGTGACGGTGATCGTCGGGATCCTGGTGGTGATCCTCGCGCTGGTCGCCGTGTTCGTCGGGTTCAAGCTGTACATGAAGCTGACGACGAACACCGTGACGGCCTATTTCTCCCAGGCCAACGCGCTGTACGCCGGCGACAAGGTCCAGATCATGGGCATGAAGGTCGGCACGATCGACAAGATCGAGCCGGCCGGCGACAAGATGAAAGTGACGTTCCACTACGAGAACAAGTACAAGGTTCCGCTGGACGCCCACGCGATCATCCTCAACCCGACGCTGGTGGCGTCCCGCGCGATCCAATTGGAGCCGGTCTACAAAGGCGGACCCGTGCTGCCCAACCGCGCCGAGATCAAGATCGACCACACTCAGGTGCCGGTGGAGTGGGACGAGCTGCGCAACAGCATCACCAACATCATCTCCAAGCTGGGCCCCACAAAAGAGCAGCCGCAGGGGCCGTTCGGTGAGGTGATCAACTCATTCGCCAACGGGTTGTCGGGCAAGGGCCGACAACTGAATTCGACACTTGACAATCTGTCCAAGGCTCTGACGGCGCTGAATGAGGGGCGCGGGGACTTCTTCGCCGTGGTCAAGAGCCTGGCCCAGTTCGTCAACGCATTGCACCAGGACGACAAGCAGTTCGTGGCGCTCAACCAGAACCTGGCCGATGTCACCGGGCGGCTGGCCAGCACCGACGGTGCGCTGGCGGCGGCGATCCGCCAGTTCGACGAGCTCCTGACCACGATCCGGCCGTTCCTGGACAAGAACCGCGAGGTGTTGACTCACGACGTCAACAATCTGGCCGAGGCGACCACCGCATTGTTGCAACCGGAGTCCTACAACGGACTGGAGACCGCGTTGCACGTGTTGCCGACGGCTGCGGCCAACGTGAACCAGATCTATCACCCGTCGCATGGTTCGTTGGTCGCCGTTCCGGAGATCACCAGCTTCGCCAACCCGATGCAGTTCATCTGCAGTTCGGTGCAGGCCGGTAGCCGGTTGGGGTATCAGGAGTCCGCGGAGTTGTGCGCGCAGTACCTCGCGCCGATCCTCGACTCGATCAAGTTCAACTACTTCCCGTTCGGGTTGAACACGTTCAGCACCGCCGAAGTGCTGCCCAAGATGGTGGCCTATTCCGAGGAGCGGCTGCGCCCGCCCAACGGCTACAAGGACACCACCGTGCCCGGCATCTGGGTGCCCGACACCCCGCTGTCGCACCGCAACACCCAGCAGGGTTGGGTGGTGGCCCCCGGCATGCAGGGGGTCAAGGTCGGGCCGATCACCGCGGGTCTGATGACCCCGGAGTCGCTGGCCGAGCTGATGGGCGGGCCGGACATCGGGCCGATCCAGTCCACCTTGCAGACCCCGCCGGGACCGCCCAACGCCTATGACGAGTACCCGGTGGTGCCGCCGGTGGCGCTCAACGCGCCAGTACCGGTGCAGCCGCCGCCGCCCGGACCGGGCGTGGTCCCGGGTCCGGTGGCTCCGACCCCGGCGGCCCCCGGGCCGGCACTGAACGCACCGGTGGGCGCACCGTTGCCGGCTGAGGCAGGAGGCCGGTGATGCGGGTGCTGCGCAAGATGCGCTATCGCAGCTGGCAGGTGCTGGTGCTGCTGCTGGCGGCGCTGATGCTGAGTTCCTGCGGTTGGAAGGGCATCTCCCAGGTGGCCATTCCCGGCGCACCGGGCAGCGGGGACGGCGCCTACGTCGTCTACGCCCAGGTACCCGACACGCTGGCGATCAACGGCAACAGCAAGGTGATGGTCGCCGACGTCGAGGTGGGTTCGATCCGCAAGATCGAACTGAAGAACTGGATCGCCACCCTGACGCTGGGCCTGAAGAAGGACACCAAGCTCCCCAGGAACGCGCTGCTCAAGATCGGCCAGACCAGCTTGCTGGGGTCGCAGCACGTGGAGCTGATATCCCCGGAAAAGCCGGAGGGTCAGCTGAAGAACGGCGACGTGATCGCGCTGAAGAACTCGTCGGTCTATCCGAACATCGAGCAGACGCTGGCAGTGATCTCGCTGATCCTGCGCGGCGGCGGCATCCCCAACCTGGAGGTGCTGCAGAACGAGATCTACACGATCTTCAAAGGCCGGGGCGAGCAGATCCGCGACTTCCTGGGCAAGCTCGACACCTTCACCAGGCAGCTCAACGAGCAACGCGACGACATCACCCACGCGATCGACTCGACGAACCGGCTGCTGGGCTACGTCGGCAACCGCAACGACGTGCTGGAACGGGTGCTGACCGACTTCCCGCCGCTGATCAAGCACTTCGCCGACACGAAGAACCTGCTGATCAACGCGGTGGACTCGGTCGGGCGACTGAGCCAGGTCGCCGACCAGTACCTGTCGGAGACGCGTGCCAACCTGCACACCGATCTGCAGCTGCTGCAATGCCCGCTGCGGGAGCTGGGCCGCGGGTCGCCATACCTGATCGGCGCGCTGAAGCTGATCCTGACGCAGCCGTTCGACATCGACACGGTGCCGAAGATGTTCCGTGGCGACTACCAGAACGTGAACGCCACGATCGATGTGACGCTCAGTTCGGTGGACAACGCGGTGCTGACCGGTACCGGGTTCTCCGGACTGCTGCGGGCGATCGAGCAGTCGTTCGGACGTGATCCCGAGTCGATGATCCCGGACGTCCGCTACACGTCGAACCCGAACAACGCACCGGGCGGACCGCTGGTGGAGAGGGCGGAGCGAGGCCAATGCTGACTCCTTTCATCAGACGCCAGTTGCTGCTGTTCCTGGCTTTGACGGTGGTGGCGCTGTCGGTGCTGGGCATCTACTACCTGCAGATTCCCACCCTGGTCGGGATCGGACGCTACGAACTCTCGGCGAACCTGCCGGCGTCGGGCGGTCTGTACCCGACGGCCAACGTGACCTACCGGGGCATCACCATCGGCAAGGTCACAGAGGTCGAGCCGACCGCCTGGGGAGCCAAGGCGAAGCTGAGCATCGACAGCCGCTACAAGATCCCCGTCGACGCCACCGCCAACGTGCACTCGGTGTCGGCGGTCGGTGAGCAGTACCTGGACCTGGTCTCGGAAGGGAACCCGGGAAAGTTCTTCGCCGAGGGCCAGACCATCACGAAAGGTACCGTGCCCAGCGAGATCGGGCCGGCGCTGGACACCGCCAACCGCGGCCTCGCGGTGCTGCCCAAGGAGAAGATCCCGCAGCTGCTCGACGAGACTGCCCTGGCGGTGGGTGGACTGGGCCCGGCGCTGCAGCGGTTGGTGGACGCCACGCAGGCGATCGTCGGTGATTTCCGCACCCAGATCCAGGACGTCGACGACCTCATCCAGCACTCGGGACCGGTCCTGCAGAGCCAGGTGGACTCGGGCGACGCGATCCGGCGCTGGTCGCACAACCTCAATGTGCTGGCCGCGCAGAGCGCCGCGGAGGATCAGCACCTGCGTAGCGTGCTGACCCAGGCCGCGCCGACGGCCGATCAGGTGAACGAGGTGTTCACCGACGTGCGGGATTCGTTACCGCAGACGCTGGCGAACCTGGAGGTCGTGTTCGACCTGCTCAAGCGCTATCACAAAGGCCTCGAACAGGTGGTGGTGTTCCTGCCGCAGGGTGCCTCGATCGCCCAGACGGTGGCCGCGCCCTTCCCCAACCAGGCCGCCCTCGACCTGGCGCTGGCCATCAACCAACCGCCGCCGTGCCTGACCGGGTTCATTCCGGCCGAGCAGTGGCGCTCGTTCGCCGACACCAGCGTGCAGCCGTTGCCGGTCGGGACGTACTGCAAGATCCCGATGGACACGCCGGCGAACAGCGTGCGTGGATCGCGCAACATCCCGTGTGTCGACGTGCCGGGCAAGCGGGCCGCCACACCCAAGGAGTGCCGCAGCACCAAGCCCTACGAGCCGGCCGGTACCAACCCCTGGTACGGCGACCCGAACCAGCTGCTGTCCTGCCCGGCGCCGGCGGCACGCTGCGACCAGCCGGTGAAGCCCGGATTGGTGGTGCCGGCGCCGTCGGTGAACAACGGCATGAACCCCATGCCAGCGGACAGGCTGCCTCCGGGCGGGCAGACGCCGCCACCGGTCAGCGACCCGCTGACGCGACCCGGCACGGGTGCCGTGCAGTGCAACGGCCAACAGCCCAATCCCTGCGTTTACACTCCGGGCGGGCCCCCGTCAGCCGTGTACAGCCCGCAGAGCGGTGAGCTGGTAGGGCCCGACGGGGTGAGATACTCCGTCGAGAACTCAACCAAAACAGGAGACGACGGATGGATGGAGATGCTGGCACCGGCCGGCTGAACCCCATCGACGAGGACGACTCGACTAGTTCTGCAGCGGCGACCCCGGACACCGAAGTGTCCGAGGCCCCGCCTGGTTCTGAGGTGACGGATGCGGACTCGGCTGAGACCGAGACCGCTGCGACGGGGGAGTCCGAGGCCGGGGAAATAGCCGAGGAAGAGGTTCCTGCGGGTGTCGACAGGCGCCCGTCGCGGGTCAACCGCGCCTGGCTGGCGACGATCGCTGCACTAATGATCCTGTTCAGTGGCGCCCTGGCGGCTGGCGGCTACGTGGCGCTGCGCTATCACCAGGACTTTCAGGCAAGCGCGCGCAACGCCGCGACGGCACTGCAGATCGCCAAGGATTGCGTGGTGGCGACCCAGGCGCCGGACACCAACACCATGGCCGCCAGCGAACAGAAGATCATCGACTGCGGCACCGACCAGTACCGCACCCAGGCCCTGCTCTACAGCAGCATGCTGGTGCAGGCATATCAGGCCGCCAACGTGCACCTCAAGGTGTCGGACATGCGCGCGGCGGTGGAACGCAACCACCCGGACGGTTCGATCGACATACTCGTCGCGCTGCGGGTCAAGCTGTCCAACGATCAGGCGGAGGATCAGGAGGCGGGTTACCGCCTGCGGGTCAGGATGGCGCCCGTCGACGGCACCTACAAGATCTCGAAGCTCGAACAGGTGATGAAGTGACGGTGGTGGTCGAGGACATCCAGACCACGGAGATCACCCAGGACTTACCCGAAAAAGCCTTGGCGTCATGGCGATTGCGCGCCGCCGCATTCTGTGTGGACGTCCTGCCGGGCTTCGCCGCGGCCGCGTCGGCGGCGGTGGTGTCGTTCGCGCTGCCGGCGCGCGACGCGTGGTGGTGGGTTTGCGTGTCGGTGCTGGGCGCGGTCGTGCTGGCCGTCCTGGTCAATCGGTTGTTGCTGCCGACGATCACCGGCTGGAGTCTGGGCCGGGCGCTGTTCGGGATTGCGGTGTCGCGGAATGACGGCGCGCCGATCAGCCCGTGGCGGTTGCTGCTGCGAGACCTGGCGCACCTGCTCGATACCGCGGCGCTGTTCATCGGCTGGTTCTGGCCGCTGTGGGATTCCGAGCGCCGCACCTTCGCCGACATGCTCGCCCGCACTGAAGTGCTGCGCGTCGTCCCCCACGAACACCCCGACAAGGTACGGCAGTGGACGGTGGTCGCCCTGCTCGCCGCTGCGACGGTGTGCCTGGATGCCTTCGGCCTCGGCTACCAGCTGGGATACGCGCCGGCCCGGGCGACCGACCAGGCGCGCGCCGAGATCTCCACCCAGGGGCCCAGGATCGTCGCGCAGATGCTGACTTACGATCCGGCGACCCTGCATGACGACTTCGCCCGCGCCCTTTCGCTGACCACCGACCGCTACCGGCACGAGATGGCCGCGCAGCAGCAGACGGTGGAGAAGGGCCATCCGGTGATCAACGAGTATTGGGCCACGGCGAGCTCGATCCTCTCGGCGGCACCGGACCGCGTGACGATGCTGCTGTTCATGCATGGCCGACGTGGGGCCGGGCCCGAGACGCGCTACATCACCGCCAGCCTGCGGGTGAAGTTCGCCAAAGACCGCGACGGCCATTGGCGCGTCGACGATCTCAACGTCCTGGCCAAGCCGAAACCGCCGGGAGGCGGGAAGTGAGTCCCCGCCGCAAGTTCACCCCCGGTGAGGATTCGCTGCTGATCGCGCAGCCCGTGCCGCCGCGGCACTGGGAACTGCGGATCGTCACCGTCGCCGCGACCTTGGTGATGGTCGCCGCGCTCACGCTCTGCACCCTGATGACGATCCGTCACGAGATCCGGGCGCGGACCGCGGAACGGGAGACCTCGGCACTGAACTACGTGAAGTGGTTCATGACCGGGTTCACCTCGATCGACCCGTTCCATGCCAACGACTACATCGACCGGATCCTGGGCCAGGCGACGGGCGACTTCCACAAGCAGTACGAAGAGCAGGCCAACCAGATCCTGTTGCAGGTCGCTCGTGCGGAACGGGCCACCGGCACGGTGCTGGAAGCCGGGGTGGAGCGGTGGAACGACGACGGGAGTGTGACGGTGTTGGTCGCCACCGACGTCACCTCCAAGTCGCCGGACGGCAAACAGGTCTTCGAGAGCACCAACCGTTGGTCGGCAACGGCTAAGCAGGAAGGGAATCAGTGGAAGATAAGCAACCTGCTGCAGGTGATCTGACCGTCGCGGACGCCGAAGAGGAAACCCAGGTCGACGTCGGGGTGGACGAGAGCGACGCGGTAGACGAGACCGACTCGGCCCCGGACGAAAGCGACTCGGCCCCGGACGATTCCGATTCGGCGGACGAGACCGACTCGGCCGCAGACGATTCCGACTCGGACGAGTCGGCGTCCCCGGCGCCGGTCAAGAAGAAACGGACCGGCCGCTGGGTCGCGGCGGTGGTCGCGCTGTTGACCGTGCTGTTCGTCGGTTCCGCGGCATTCGCCGGCGCGACCGTCCAGCCGTACCTCGCCGAGCGTGCCGACGTCGCGGTCAAGTTCGAGGTGGCGCAGGCCGCGGCGAAAGCGGTCACCACCCTGTGGAGCTACACACCAGAGAACATGGATACTCTCTCCGATCGGGCGGACAACTACCTGACCGGCGACTTCCGCGCTCGGTACCGCAAGATCATTGAGCAAATAGCGGGGCCCAACAAGCAGGCCAAGGTCACCAATTCCACCGAGGTCACCGGCGTCGCCGTGGAATCACTGAACGGGCCGAATGCCACCGCCATCGTCTACACCAACACCTCCACCACCAGCCCGCTGAGGAAGAACATCCCGACGCTGCAGTACCTCGCCTACCGGCTCATGATGAAGCTCGATGACGGCCGCTGGAAGGTGACCACCATGAACACCATCACCTCGCTGGACGTCACGCCCCACCTGTAGCGGACCGGCGCGATGGTCGCGACGTCCCCGGTCTCCAACCGGTCAACCGTTACAGCGTTGCTGCTGTTGACCTTCTCGACCGGTTTGGCCGATGCGATCAGCGTCCTGGTGCTCGGTCACGTGTTCGTGGCCAACATGACCGGCAACGTGATCTTCCTCGGCTTCTGGTTCGCCCGGAATACCAACGTGGACCTGACCGCAGCCGTCGTGGTCTTCCCGGCCTTCGTCGCCGGAGCCATTCTCGGGGGCAGGCTGATGCGCCACTACGGGGACCGCACCCGGTCCTGGCTGACCAGCGCACTGGGCATCGAGACGGGGTTGTTGACGGCGTTGTCGGCCGGGGCGGGCGCCGGTGTGCTGGGCTACCAGGACAACACCAAACTGTTCCTGATCGCCGGGATGGCGACCGCCTACGGCCTGCAGCACGCCACCGCACGCCAATTCGGCATCCAGGAACTCACCACGACGGTGCTCACGTCGACGATCGTGGGACTGGGGGTCGACAGCAGGCTGGCCGGCGGCACCGGCAACCGCGAAAAGCTGCGCTACAGCGTGGTTTTGACGATGTGCGCCGGCGCGGCGCTGGGTGCGACGATATCGCGGTTCGCGGTCGCGCCGGTGTTGGGGCTGGCGGCGGCCGTCGTCGGCGTCAGCCTGCTGATCTTTCGGTTCGGGCCGGCGGCGGGCTCAGTTGAAAGCGAGCCAGCTGGGTAGCGCCCGCTCGCGCGAATCGCACAGCACCTGGCGGGTGTCGCAGGATCCCTTGGGTGCGCCCGCGCCGGCCCACATGCCCCCGGTGTCGCGGCGCAGCACGATCGCCGACGAGCCACCCCCGTCGAGCAGTACCGCGGTGTCGCTGCCCAGGCCGCGGAACAGGTCCTGGATGTTGTCGGGGGTGTAGTTGCCGCCCTCGAAGATGTACATCTCGTCCTTTTGCCTGTTGTAAGCCAGCGCCGTGCGGGCCGCGCTGGGCCCGCCGTCGTGCAACTGGGCGGTGTTGCCGGGCGACAACAGGCCGATGCCGGCCACCGCGACGAACTTCGCGTTCTTGTCGAGCAGCTCCTGGATCGCCGGCGTCGCCAGGTCGTAGTCCTCTCTGCCCTTGGGCCGCAACACATATGGCGCACCACCGACCGGCAGAATCATCGTCGTCAGCGAGGTCCAGGACTCGTTGCCTCCGGATAGACCCTGCTTGCCCGGATAGGCCACGGTGCCGGTGACGGCCTGATTGGCCCGGCCCTGACCGCGGGTGTTGTCCACAAATGCACCCAGCGGTGAACTGCAGCCGGTATCGCGCCACGAGCCGCCCTTCTGGCCGCGCACGTCGAAGAAGTTGGCGTTGATCGCGATCGTCGGCTGTCCCATCCGCGCCCAGGCCTGCAGCGGCGCGTAGACCTCGGATGCCTGCCAGAGTCCTTCGCCGGTGCGGGCGCCGGCGTTGTTCTCACACCGGGCCTGGTCACCTCGATGGGTGTCCACCAGCAGATGCGGCTGCAACCGGCCGGAGGCCTGCTTGAGGATCATCAGGTGACCGCCGTTGCCCATCTCGTACCAGTGGCCGGCGCCGTCGAGGAGCGGCATGGGGTGGCCGCCGCCGAAGTTGTAGACCAGGTAGCTGCCCTTGGTGGTGGTGATGGCCTGCTCGAGCAGTTCACGGGCATCGGCAGCGCGTGCCAGCGGCTGGCCCGTGGTGCTGCTCAGGGCGACGAAGGCGGCGAAGGCGGCGCAACTTGCCGTCAGTCTGCGCAACACGGCAGATGGCGTCAGCACGAGAAGCCCTTTCGGCCTGATTGGGGGAAGCAACCCTCTCAGGATTAGTCACATCCGTCACACTGTCAACATAAGTCACAGGCGCGTGACGGTTCGGCCGCGCTGGAATTACGTTTGCCCGCTTGGGGTTTCGGCCTCGGGTTCGGCTTCGGTCTCGGGTTCGGCTTCGGCTTCGGTCTCGGTCGTGTCTTCGGCTTCGGTTTCGGTTTCGCGCGTTGTCTCTCTGGCCCTTTCCCGGGCCTGGTGCTGGGCCTGGTGTTCGGCGGCGATCGCGAGCGCGGCCGCACCCTGGATTCGGTGAAATCCCTTGCGGTCGTAGAGGTGCGTAACGATCCCACCCAGCAACAGTCCGATCACCAGGCCGATCGACGTCTTCAGCAACGCCTGGGACAAGCCGGCATCCGCGTGGCCGTCGAAGTAGAGCAGCGAACGCACGCCGAGAAATACCTGATGCATCGGCTCGAACTCGGCAAGCCATCGGAAGAACGGCGGAACGGCTTCCAGCGGTACCGTCGCACCGGCCGAGGGCAACCCGAGGATGACGAAGATCAGCATGCTGACCAGCAGACCCATCGAACCCAGCACCGCGATCAGCGAACTCGACGTGATGCCCACCGCGCTGATGGCGAACACCCCGTAGAGCCACAGTTTCCAGCCCAGCGTGATGGGCATGCCCAACTTGTCGGCGATGGCCATGTACACACCCGATGTGAGCAACGCCAGCACCACCATCAGTCCCCACTTGACCAGCAAGGTGCTGAACCGGGAGATCCTGACCTGCCCGGCGAATCGATACACCGGACCGAATTCGGCAGGCACATAACCGAGCATCGAATCCACCAGAGTGCTGACCACGATGCTGCCGGTGAAGCCGGCCAGCAACAGCAACAGCGCATAGTAGAAGGCCGACAGGCCGTTTCCGGTGCCCGCAGGCAGTGGGTTGTGTACGGTCGACTTGATCTCGATCGGGTTGGCCACGGCCAGCAGGGCTGCGCCGGCCACCGGCGCCCCGCCGGCGCGGGCTACCACATCAGCCGAAAGTCCTTCGCCCAACTTGGTATTCGCCGTCGTCGCGACCTGAGTCAAGGTCTGGTTGGCGATGCTCGAGCCGAGCGTGCCCGCGCGGGGATTGGTCGAGATCGTGATCGTGGCGCGTTCCCCGCGGCTGGCTGTCAACGCGCTTTCGCCGAGCTCGTGCAGCGTCGACGAAAACGACACGGGGATAACCATTTCGCCGTATACCTGGGCACTGTCGAGGAGTTGTCTGCCTTCGGCCAGCGAGACCACCCGAACGTCGAACTTCTCCTTGTCCAGCTTGGCCACCATGGCATCGACGACCTGTTTGCCATACGGCCCGGCATCCTGGTTGACGACGGCGATCGGAAAATGCCGCAGATTGGTGGTCGGATTCAGGATGCCGCCGAGATACAGCGCGGACAGTGCGGATAACAGCGCCAGTGTGATGACGATCGGCGCCAGCCAGAACCGCACCTTCCGAAGCGACCCTGTGTTCCGATCGGGTTTGGGCATGGCGTGCCGAGGCTGCTTCTGAGACATGGGGACTCCTGTCGGTCGTGCCCACTCTAATGTGATCAGCCGCCGAGCTCGGCGTGCATCTCCCACACCAGGACCTCGCAGTCGTGCCGCGCGGTGATCCGCCGCGCACCGGCGTCGGTGCCGCGGACGGCATCGCCGGCGCCGAGTTCGCCGACGTCCTCGACAGTCAGTGCGCCCCGGGCGACGAACACATGCAGATACGGTGCCGACGGCAGCTCCACCGTGCCGCCCGGCCCCAGCCGGGCGACGTGCAGAGCGGCGTCCCGATTGTGCAGGGTGAGTGCGGCATCGCGTCCGGGGATGCCCGAAGCGACGGTGACCAGCTTCCCGTCGTGTAGCCGGTCGCCGATGTCGAGTTGCTGGTAGCTCGGCGCGATGGCGGACTGGTCGGGCGACACCCACATCTGGACGAAATGTACTGGCGTGCTTTCGGATTCGTTGGTCTCTGAGTGCAGGATGCCGCTGCCGGCCGACATGCGTTGCGCGAGGCCGGGATAGACGATGCCGTGGTTGCCGGACGAATCCCGATGGGTGAGTTCGCCGTCCAGCACCCAGGTGACGATCTCCATGTCCCGGTGCGGGTGCGAGTCGAACCCGGTGCCGGGTGCGACGACGTCGTCGTTGTTGACCAGTAGCAGTCCGTGATGGGTGTTGTCGGGGTCGTAGTAGTCGCCGAACGAGAAGGAATGCCGGGATTCCAGCCAGGGAGTGGTAGTGATCGCCCGGTCGGCTGCTCGCCGGATGTCCACGGTGGCAGGCATGGGTTCTACAGTAGTGCGGCGGGCGGGCGCGGTAGCGGCGGAGCCTCGGTTGTGAACCGTTGGCTTCTATTGTGAACATACGGTTTTCGGGGTGAAGCCAGGGCGGGATAATCGCAGAAAGTCCGCCCTGGGTTCACCCGCAACGCCATAACTTCACCCGCAAAGCCGTAGCTTCACCCGCAACGCCGTAGCTTCACGCGCAAAGCCGTACACACGTCCGCGTGACAACAGCGCGAGCGGCCGGCGCAGGCCGTGCACCTAGGCGTGCGGGTATGTCGCCGCGGCGAGTTGCAGGATCTCGTCGCGATCGGCCGCCAGGAGAAAACCGGCGTCGATCGCCTCGTCGAGCGAGAGTGTGAAGCCGGCCAGGTATTCCTCCGCGCCGCCCGGGTACAGCCGGCGCAACGTGTCCTCGTCGAAGGGTTCGCCGGATCCGAAGATCGCCGCCATGATGTTCTCCTCGGCGCTGACCCCCGACGTTCGGGCGATCGGGATGTCCACCCACGGGGTCCGGACGCCTCCCGCGGCGATGCCGTGGGTGTCCAGGACCGGCTCCGGGAGTTCGCCCTCGCGCACCTCCAGCAGCGGCCCACTGGGCGGTGCCGCGCCGGTGCGGACCCAGTTGTGCAACCCGGCCAGGGCCGCCTGCACCACGTAGTGATGCTGCGGCCCGAAGTTGATGTAGTGGTCGAGTTGCTGGCCCATCAGGCTCTTGGTGGGTGTGTAGCCGGCCGCGAGGTCCTCGATCGGCGCCGAACCCGAATCGATGGCGGCGACCTGGATCGTGTAGTTGTCGGCGTGCGCGGCGCCGGCGATCTCCCAGACCCGCAGCAGGTCGTTGTCGGGTTGCCTGGCGAAGTAATAACCCTGCGGCGTCGTCCCGAACAGGTCGGTTTCGGTGATGACCGTGAGCAGCGGGACGCGCTGATCCGGCCGGAACTTGACCGATCCGGACGGGCCGTTGAGCAGCTCGAAGATGGATCGGTTGTCCACGGGCGCGGCGGGCCCGAAGCGCGAATGCACCAGGAACCCGTCGTACACCTCGGCGAGCGGATCGACGGCGTTGACGTAACTGGTCAAGAACATCGCCGACTGCGATTCGCCAAGGGCCACAACGTGTTCGGCGCTCAGCCCGCCCAGAAGCTCCGGACCCGCGTCTCGGACCAGCCGGCCGGCCTGGGAGAAGATGTCGTAGGCGAACGCGTCGCCGGGGTGGTTCAGGCCGGCGTAGCGTTCGGGACCCTGGCTCTTCAGGGACATGTCCATGTCCAGCAGGTTCATCCCGCCGTCGACGCCGACCTTCTGGACCGAGACCATGACATAGGCGTAGCCCGCCCGGATCACCTCGCGGTGCGCCATCATCCAGACCGCCGGAGCGTCGATGCCGCCACTGACGTTGAGCCATTCCACCAGCGCCGTGCCGTTGAACTTCGCGTGGTCGGTGGGCGTCAGCACCACGAGGCGAGTGGTGTAATCGGCTGTAGCCGAAGGCTTTACGTCCCAGCGGCCATCAGGACCCAGCTCACCGTCCGGGACGTAGGACACCGCCGTCCCCGAGACGAAGAACTCGTTAACCTCATAACCCACCGCGCCGATGTCGAAGGCTCCCAACAGAAGTAGCGGCTTACCGGGCATCGGTGCGACGGTGGGCGTATCTGTCATAGCGACTCCGGTAATCCGAACTTGGCGAACAACGACTCGTCGAGGAACGCGACGACGTGTGACACGCCGTCGCTGCGGACATCCAGCACGTGCAGTTGGAACGGCACATGCCGGTCGCCCGCGCGCATGTACAGCGCGGCAGCCGGCTGCCCATTGGCCACCAGCGGGACCATGCGCATATCACCCGGCACCTCGGCGGGGCACTTCTGGTGGATGAGGGTGACGATGTCCCGAGCCCCGCGATACCAACCCGTGTAGGGCGGCATCTCCCAGATCGCCTCGGCCGTGAACAGTTCCACCAGCCGGTCGATGTCGTAGGCCTCGAATGCCGAGATGTAGCGGGCCAGCAGGTCCTGGGCCTCGGCCGATTCCGGGGCGGCCAACCGGTCCTCAGAACTGGGTCCGACGGCGTCGAGCTGGGTGCGGGCCCGCTGCAGCAGGCTGTTGACGGCGACGGTGGTGGTGCCGATCGCCTCGGCTACCTCGGCGGCCTTCCACTGCAGCACGTCGCGCAGCAACAACACGGCTCGCTGCCGGGGCGAGAGGTGCTGCAGCGCGGCCACGAACGCCAGCCGTACCGATTCCCGCTGGCCGACAACCTGCGACGGGTCGGTCGGGTCGTCCCCTTGCGGCAGGGGCTCCAGCCAGGGCACTTCGGCCCGCTCGACCAGCTCCGCCGTCGGGTCCGAGCTGGTCGTGCCCAGCCCGGTGGGCAGCGGGCGGCGCTGCCGTCCCTCCAGCGCGGTCAGGCAGGTGTTGGTGGCGATGCGGTGCAACCAGGTGCGTACCGAGGATTTGCCCTCGAACCGGTCATAGGATTTCCACGCCCGCAGCAGCGTCTCCTGCACCAGATCCTCGGCGTCGTGCAGCGAGCCCGTCATCCGGTAGCAGTGCGCCAGCAGTTCCCGCCGGTAGGGCTCGGCGTGGGCGGAGAAATCCCCGGTGGGGCCGGACGCGGTGTCTTCGGTGAGAACACTCACCCGGTCGAGACTACGCAGAGTCTGCGACAACTCCACGCGAGGAGTGGGCCTCATTCGCCTAAGCTGCCCTCAATGACTACCACCCGCACGGAACGGACCTTCGACGGTGTCGGCGGAGTGCGCATCGTCTACGACGTCTGGACGCCGGACGTCGCGCCGCGCGCGGTGGTGGTGCTGGCCCACGGATTCGGCGAGCATGCCCGGCGCTACGACCACGTCACGCAACGATTGGGGGCGGCCGGGTTGGTCACCTACGCCCTCGACCACCGCGGCCACGGACGATCCGGCGGCAAGCGGGTGCAGGTCAGAGACGTCTCGGAGTTCACCGCCGACCTGGACACCCTGGTCGGCATCGCGACCCGGGAGAACCCGGGTTGCAAACGCATCGTGCTGGGCCACAGCATGGGCGGCGCGATCGTGTTCGCCTACGGCGTGGAACGTCCGGACAACTACGACTTGATGGTGCTGTCGGCGCCGGCGATCGCCGCGCAGGAGCTGGTGCCGAAGGTGGTGTCGGTGGCAGCCAAGGTGCTGGGGGTGCTGGCACCCGGACTGCCGGTGCAGGCGCTGGACACCGACGCCATCTCCCGCGACGCGGACGTGGTCAAGGCGTACTACGACGACCCGCTGGTCTACCACGGCAAGGTCCCGGCCGGTATGGGGCGGGCCCTGCTTTCGGTGGGCGAGACGATGTCGGCGCGGGCACCGGCGATCACCGTGCCGTTGCTGGTGGTGCACGGCACCGGCGATCGGCTGATCCCGATCAGCGGCAGCCGCCAACTCATCCTCTGTGTGGGCTCCGACGACGTCCAGCTCAAGGAATACCCCGAGCTCTACCACGAGGTCTTCAACGAGCCCGAGCAGGACCAGGTGCTCGACGACGTCGTGTCGTGGATCAACTTACGGTTGTGAGGCCTGTCGGACCCCTCGGTTAGTTTGACTCCCATGACCGACGACAAGATGCTGTCCCGTATCGCGGCACTGCTGCGTCAGGCTGAAGGCACCGACAACCCGCACGAATCCGATGCGTTCCTGAGCGCCGCGCAGCGGCTGGCGACGGCGGCGTCCATCGACCTGGCGGTGGCGCGTTCCCATTCGGCTAACCGCTCTGCAGCCCAGGCCCCCACCCAGCGCACCATCACCATCGGCACCGCGGGCACCCGCGGATTGCGCACCTATGTGCAACTTTTCGTGCTGATCGCCTCGGCCAACGACGTGCGTTGTGACATCGCGTCCAACTCCACGTTCCTCTACGCCTACGGGTTCGCCGAGGACATCGACGCCGCGCACGCGTTGTACGCCAGCCTGGTGGTCCAGATGGTTCGCGCCTCGGACGCCTACCTGGCATCCGGCGCGCACCGACCGACACCCACCATCACCGCGCGGCTGAACTTCCAGCTCGCGTTCGGGGTGCGGGTCGGTCAGCGGCTGCTCGAGGCCCGCGAACAGGCCCGCCAGGAGGTGAGCAAGGACCGTGCCCGCGCCCCTGGAACGGCGATTGCGTTGCGGGACAAGGAAGTCGAGCTGCGCGACCACTACCGCAGCACGTCGCAGGCGCGCGGCACCTGGCAGGCCAGCCGGGCCACCGCCGGGTACTCCTCGGCGGCCCGGCGCGCGGGTGACCGGGCCGGTCGGCGGGCGCGGCTGGGTAACAGCCCGGAGTTGCCGGGTGCGCGGACCGCACTGGGCCGGTGACGCGGGATTCCCAGCGCGCCAAGGTCTATGCGGCCGAGGTCTTCGTCCGCACCATGTTCGACCGTGCCGCCGAGCACGGGTCGTCCAGCGTGGAGTTCTTCGGCACGCAGTTGACGCTGCCGCCGGAGGGACGGTTCGCGTCGGTGGCGTCGGTGCAGCGCTACGTCGACGACGTGCTCGCGCTGCCGGCGGTCCGTGGCCAGTGGCCGGACGTGTCACCGCTGCGGGTGCGCGCGCGCCGTGCGGCCACCGCGGCGCACTACGAAAACCGCGACGGCGCAGGCACTGTCGCCGTTCCGGATCGGGATACCGCCGACTGGGCGATGCGGGAGTTGGTGGTGCTGCACGAGGTTGCACACCACCTGTGCCAGGTGGCACCTGCGCACGGACCGGAGTTCGTGGCCACGATGTGTGAGTTGACGGAGTTGGTGATGGGTCCCGAAGTCGGCTACGTGCTCAGGGTCGTGTACGCGAAAGAGGGTGTGTCGTGACCGATCCGGACGTGCGCGCCCGCGAGGTCGAGGCGCAGCTCACCGACGACGAGCGTTTCGCCCTGCTGGTCGGCGTGATGGGCGCCGGGGACATGTGGCCGCTGCGCGACGAGCGCATTCCGCCCGACGTCCCGATGAGCGCCGGCTACGTGCCCGGTATCGACCGGCTGGGCGTGCCGGCGTTGCTGATGAGCGATGCCGGGCTCGGCGTCACGAATCCCGGATTCCGCCCGGGCGACACCGCCACCGCCCTCCCGGCCGGCCTGGCGCTGGCGGCGAGTTTCAACCCGGGGCTGGCCCGCGCCGCGGGCTCGGTGATCGGCGCGGAAGCACGGGCCCGCGGGTTCAACGTCCAGCTGGCCGGCGCGATGAACCTGGCCCGCGACCCGCGCAACGGCCGAAATTTCGAATACTTCTCCGAGGACCCGTTTTTGACCGCGGTCATGGCCGGCGAGCAGGTCGTCGGCATCCAAGCGCAGGGCGTCATCTCGACCGTGAAGCACTTCTCGCTGAACTGCAACGAGACCAACCGGCACTGGCTGGACGCGCTGATCGACCCCGACGCGCACCGCGAGTCCGACCTGCTTGCGTTCGAGATCGCGATCGAGCGCGGCCGGCCCGGTGCGGTGATGGCCGCCTACAACAAGGTCAACGGCACGTACTGCGCGGCCAACGACGTGCTGCTGAACGACGTGCTCAAGGGTGCGTGGGGATTCCGCGGCTGGGTGATGTCGGACTGGGGCGGGACGCCGAGCTGGGAGTGCGCACTGGGCGGGCTCGACCAGGAATGCGGCGCGCAGATCGACGCATTGCTGTGGCAGGCCGAGACGTTCGGCGAGCCACTGCGCGCCGCCGTTGCCGACGGACGGCTGCCCCGCGAGCGGTTGTCGGACATGGTGCGACGCATCCTGCGCTCCGTGTTCGCGGTCGGGGTGGACCGCCGGGAGTCGGTGCCCACCCCGGACATGAACGCACACAACGACATTGCCGCCGACATCGCCCGTCAGGGCATCGTGCTGCTGCAGAACCGGGGCGTGTTGCCTTTGCCGTCCGCGTCCCCGATCGCCGTCATCGGCGGTCATGCGCATCTGGGCGTGCCGGCCGGGTACGGATCCAGCACCGTGCTGCCGCCCGGCGGCTACGCGGGTGTGGTCCCGATCGGCGGGACGGGTTTGGAAGCAGGCATGCGCCAGTTGTATCTGTTGCCGTCGAGCCCGCTCGAAGAACTGCGAAAGCTCCTGCCGCAAGCACAGTTCGACTTCGATCCCGGCATCAACCCCGCCGAGGCGGTCCCGGTGGCGCGGCGCGCCGACATCGCGATCGTGTTCGCGATCCGTGCCGAAGGCGAGGGATCCGACGGTGCGGACCTGTCGTTGCCGTGGGGCCAGGACGCGTTGATCGCGGCCGTGGCGGCCGCCAACCCGAACACGGTGGTGGTGCTCGAGACCGGCAATCCGGTGACGATGCCGTGGCGTGATTCGGTAGACGCCATCGTGCAGGCCTGGTATCCCGGTCAGCAGGGCGGCCGGGCCATCGCGGAAGTACTTGCCGGACAGGTGAACCCGTCGGGGCGGCTACCGGTGACCTTCCCGGCCGACCTGGGTCAGACGCCCCGGCCGGACCTGGGGACGCCGAGCACCATTGACTACTCCGAGGGCGCCGAGGTCGGCTATCGATGGTTCGCGGCCACCGGGCAGGAGCCCATGTTCGCGTTCGGACATGGCCTGTCCTACACCACCTTCGACTACCGCGACCTGACCGTGTCCGGACCGGACGCGGTGACGGCCACCTGCACCGTTGTCAACACCGGCGAGCGGGCCGGAGCCGAGGTGGCGCAGCTGTACCTGATCGGCGCTCCGGACGGAAAGTGCTGCCGGCTGCTGGGTTTCGAGCGGATCGAACTCGAGCCCGGCGAGTCGCGCCAGGTGCACATCGAAGCCGAACCGCGGCTGCTGGCCCGGTACCGCGACGGCCAGTGGCGGATCAGGCCCGGCCGGCACACGGTTGCCGTCGCAGCCTCGGCGACGGATCTGAAATTGACCGCGGAGATCGAGTTGGCCGGGCGTACGTTCGGAAGCTGAAGGGCCGCCGAACGCACGACCTGCCCGCCCTACTGGACCGGGACCAGTGCCTCCCCGCAGGTGCAGCGGTACGGCTCGGTGGCTCCGGAGCAGTGACAGGGGACCTCGACGCGAACGCGGCAGCCGCAGCCTTCGTGGCCGCAGGTCAACACGGTGTCAGCTTCGTGAGTTGCCATTGGTATCACCTTCATCTGTTGGGAATAGTCGGAGGTGTTGCCTCCGACTCCACTATATACCCCATAGGGGTACCCGGTAAAGGGGTCACGGCGATCCGGCGGCCGGGACGTCGACCCTGGCCTGTCTGACCCACCCGGTGGAGTCGCCGCCCAGGAAGCCCTCGTGGGTCGTCCGGTCGACCACCAGGTAGAGCGTGCGTCCGTCCTCCCCGCCCAGGGCGGGTGCGACCGCCCATGCGTCGACCCCGATACGGTGGGTGACGGTTCCGCCCTGCACCACCCGCAGAAACTCGGCGGTGTCGTAGCAACCGACCCACACCCCTCCTTCGACGTCGACGCAGAGCCCGTCGGGGTGACGCCGCGGACCCAGATCGGCGAAAACGTCTGGCGGGCCGAGGCTTCCGTCCGGATGGATGGGGAAGGTGAGGATCCGGGCGCCCTTGGTGTCACTGACGACGAGCGTGGTCCCGTCGGGCAGCAACGCCATGCCGTTGGGCAGCGCGAGTCGTTCGGCGACTACCCGGACCGTTCCGTCGGAGCCGACCAGACCGATGTTGCCGGCCACGCCGTTCGGGTTGAGCTGGTACAGGTCGACGTAGATGCGGCCGTCGGGGGTGACCAGCAGATCGTTCGTGGATTAGGCGAGATGGCTCAGATCGTGGGTGGTGGTCAGGTTTCCCTGCGGATCGACGAAGTACATCGTCGGAGCTCCGAGGGCAGAGACCACGAGGGTTCCGTCAGGCAGCCAGCCGAGCCCGGACGGCTTCTCGACCTCGGCCTCGACGACGAGTTCGCCACCGGGACCCGCCGAGTACACCCGCCCCGCCGGCCCGTCGGTGAACCACAGTCGGCCGTCGCGCCACCGGGGTCCTTCGCCGTAGACGATGCCGTCGAGGAACGGCAGTGCTTCGATCGGTGCAATTGCGGTCATCGCCCGGACACCTCCGGTCAACGCAAGTTCAGCGGATATTTCAACGTCGTCCCGCGGCCCGAAATTGTCAATAAAATTGTGAAAGACCGCAAAGTGGCTAGCGTTGGTCTATGCCCGCAGATGCAACCCCGCAAGCCGTCGATGCGTTCTTGGACAGCACGCTGATCGGCCTTGATCCGGCGTTGGCCGCGGCCGTCGAGGCCAGCGACGACGCCGGGCTGCCGCACATCGCGGTGTCGGCGCAGCAGGGCAAGTTCCTGTGTCTGCTGGCTTCGGCCATGCAGGCGCACCGCATTCTCGAACTCGGCACGCTGGGCGGGTACAGCACCATCTGGCTGGCCCGCGGTGCCGGACCGCAGGGTCGGGTGGTCACCCTCGAATACGATCCGCAGCGCGCGCAGGTGGCCCGGTCCAACCTGGAGCGGGCCGGGCTCGGCGATCGGGTGCAGGTCGTGACCGGTGCGGCGCTGGACACCTTGCCGACCGTGACCGGCGGTCCGTTCGACCTGGTGTTCATCGACGCGGACAAGGAAAACAATGCCGCCTACCTGGAATGGGCGATCAAGTTGGGGCGCCCGGGCACGGTGATCGTGGTGGACAACGTGATCCGCAGCGGCCGGATCCTGACCGAATCCGACGGCGGCCGGGTCGCCGCGACCCGCGGCACGCTGCAGATGATGGGGGAGCACCCGCGGCTGGACACCGCGGTGCTGCAGACCGTCGGCGGGAAGGGCTGGGACGGTTTCGCGCTGGCGCTGGTGCGTTGAGACGTACATTGAACCGGTCATCGAATGTCGTCGCGAGGGGCTTCGCCGATGGGCTTGAACGGCAGGAGTAGGCCGACGACGGCCGATGTGGCGCGGCTGGCCAACGTCTCGACCGCGACGGTCAGCTACGTGCTCAACAACTCTGCCGGACGGATGATTTCGGCGCAGACACGCGCCGCAGTACGTGACGCGGCCGCCGAACTGGGCTACCGGCCGAACCTGGCGGCGCGCAATCTCGCCCGCGGTCGCAGCGGCGTGGTGTTGTACATCGTGCCGCGGCTCGCCGGCGGCGAGATGCCCATGCAGGTCGGAACTCACATGACCACGGAGTTGACCCGGCGGGGAATCATGCAGGTGCAGCTCTTCGAGACCGAGCAGGACGACACCGTCGCCGACGCGATCAACCAGTTGCAGCCGATCGCAGTGACGAGCCTGTTTCCGTTGAGCCGCAAGGCATCCGATGCCGTGCGGGCCGCGACCATTCCCTACATCTGTTTCCACACCCTGCCCGGGCTCGGCGATCCGCAGTATTCGATCGGACAGCTGCGCGTCGACCATCTCGTCTCGCGGGGTCACCGCAACCTCGCGTTCGCCTACACCGGTGAGGTTCGGTGGCGGGCGCTCGGTGACTACTGGATCGACGGCATCCGGCGCGCGGCACACGGGCATCGGCTGCCTGACGTCGTGGTGGGCGAACTGATGCCGAACAACAGCGCCGACGTGGTACGCGACTGGCACGCCCGCGGCGTCACCGCGGTCTGCGCACAAAGTGACGAGGTGGCCTTCGTGGTGCTCGACGGCGTGCGACGCGCGGGACTGCGTTGCCCCGAGGATCTGGCCGTGATCGGTGTCGACGCCACCGCCCTGTCCCCGTTCAGCGTGCCGGCCCTGACCACGGTGGCCTTCGACCGGACGGCGATCGCCGAAGTGGCTTTGCGGGCGGTGCTGCAGCAACTGAACTTTCCCGACGAATCACCTCCGCCGGCACCGGGCATCGCGACGCTGATCGTGCGCGAGTCCACCTAGGCACAGACGCTGGACTCCCTTCGGTTAAGCGCGTAACCTCGCGGGCAACCGGCCGCTGCCCAACGAGGGGACAACAGGACATTGAGTAACGCCATAGACATGGACCCGGCGGTCGAAAGCCGCAGCTCCGGGATGATTCCGGTGTTCAACCCGTCCACCGAGGAACAGATCTTCGAGGTCGTCGATTCCGACCAGGCGGTTGTCGACGCGGCGGTGGCGCGGGCGCGGGAGACGTTCGAGTCGGGGGTCTGGCGCAAGCTGCCCGCCGCCCGCCGCGCCGAGGTGCTGTTCCGGGCCGCGGAGATCGTCAAGCAACGCACCGACGAACTCGCCGACCTGGAGTCCAAGGACAACGGGATGAACCCGGTGGCCGCGCAGCAGATCATCAAGGTGTCGATGGACATGCTGCTCTACTACGCCGGCTGGGTCGGCAAGATCCACGGCGAGTCGAGCAACGTCGTATCCGACGGCCTGCTGGGCCATTACGAGAACTTCCACAACTTCACCCAGCTCGAACCGGTCGGCGTCGCGGGCCTGATCATCCCGTGGAACGGGCCGTTCTTCGTTGCGATGCTCAAGGCCGCACCCGCGCTGGCCGCGGGGTGCAGCTGCGTGCTCAAGCCTGCCGAGGAGACACCGCTCACCGCGCTGAAGCTGGAGGAGATCTTCCGCGAGGCGGGACTGCCCGACGGCGTCTTCAATGTCATC
This sequence comes from Mycobacterium sp. NGS59, assembly GCF_059812345.1. NCBI lineage: Bacteria > Bacillati > Actinomycetota > Actinomycetes > Mycobacteriales > Mycobacteriaceae > Mycobacterium > Mycobacterium sp. NGS59. The sequence goes on along the minus strand of NZ_JCALCN010000012.1, from coordinate 12,366 downwards.
ACCGGCTACGGCGAGACCGCCGGCGCGGCTCTGGCCGCGCATCCCGACGTCGACAAGATCGCGTTCACCGGGTCGACGGAAGTGGGACGGCTGATCGTCAAGGCGGCCGCGGGCAACCTCAAGCGCCTCACCCTCGAACTCGGCGGCAAGTCACCGCTGATCATGTTCGACGACGCCAACCTGGACAAGGCGATCATGAACGCGGGTCTGGGCCTGCTGGCGGGGTCCGGGCAGAACTGCTCGTGCACCTCGCGCATCTACGTCCAGCGCGGCATCTACGACCGGGTCGTGGAGGGTCTGGCCGACTTCGCCAAGATGCTGCCGATGGGCGGCAGTGACGACCCCGGGTCAGTCCTGGGGCCGCTGATCAGTGAGAAGCAGCGCCAGCGCGTGCACGGCATCGTGCAGGAGGGCGTCACGCGCGGTGCGGAGGTGATCCTCGGCGGCAAGCCGATGGACCGACGCGGCTACTTCTACGAGGCGACGATCATCACCAACACCACGCCCGACATGCGGCTCATCCGCGAGGAGATCTTCGGGCCGGTCGGTTGTGTCATCCCCTTCGACGAGGAGGAAGAGGCACTGGCCGCCGCCAACGACACGGAGTACGGGCTGGCCGGCGCCATCTGGACCGAGAACCTCGGCCGTGCTCACCGCGTGGCGAATGAGCTTCGCGCGGGCCAGGTTTGGGTGAACTGCGCGTTGGGGGCCGATCCGTCGATGCCGATCTGCGGCCACAAGCAGTCGGGTTGGGGCGGCGAACGCGGCCGCAAGGGCATCGAAGCCTATTTCAACACCAAAGCGGTCTACATCAGCCACTGACCGGCTAGCCGCAGACCGCACCCGTCGCGGCCGAGCCGACCAGCTTCACGTACTTGGCCAGCACACCGGTCTTGTAGCGCGGCGCCGGGGGCGTGAAGTCCTGCTGGCGCGCGGCGAACTCGTCGTCGTCGGCCAGCACGTCCAGCGTCTGGTTGGCCACGTCGAGCCGGATCCGGTCGCCGTCACGCAGGAACGCGATGGGACCGGCGTCGACGGCCTCCGGCGCGATGTGTCCGACGCACAACCCCGTCGTCCCGCCGGAGAACCGTCCGTCGGTCAGCAGCAGCACATCCTTGCCCAGTCCGGCGCCCTTGATGGCGCCGGTGATCGCGAGCATCTCGCGCATGCCGGGACCACCCTTGGGGCCCTCGTAGCGGATCACCACCGCGTCACCGTTGGTGATGGTGCCGTCCTCCAGCGCGTCCAGGGCGGCCCGCTCCCCGTCGAAAACCCTTGCGGTGCCTTCGAACACGTCGGAGTCGAAGCCCGCGGACTTGACCACCGCACCTTCGGGCGCCAGCGACCCGCGCAGGATGGTGATGCCGCCGGTGGGGTGGATCGGGTTGCTCAGCGCGCGCAGCACCTTGCCGTCCGGGTCGGGCGGGGCGATGTCGGCCAGGTTCTCGGCCACCGTCCGGCCCGTCACGGTCAGGCAGTCCCCGTGCAGAAGACCGGCGTCCAACAGGGCTTTCATCATCACAGGCACGCCGCCGATGTGGTCGACATGCGACATCACGTGCCGCCCGAACGGCTTGACGTCGGCCAGGTGCGGCACCTTCGAGCCGATCCGGCTGAAGTCGTCCAGCGTCAGCTCGACCTCGGCCTCATAGGCGATGGCCAGCAGGTGCAGCACCGCGTTGGTGGAGCCACCGAAGGCCATCACCACGGCGATCGCGTTCTCGAACGCTTCCCGGGTCAGGATGTCGCGGGCGGTGATGCCGTGGCGCAGCAGTTCGACGACGGCCTGACCGCTGCGGCGGGCGAACCCGTCGCGGCGGCGGTCGGTGGCCGGCGGCGCCGCGCTGCCCGGCAGCGACATGCCCAGCGCCTCGGCGGCGCTGGCCATGGTGTTGGCGGTGTACATGCCGCCGCACGCGCCCTCGCCGGGGCAGATGGCGCGTTCGATGGCGTCGACGTCGGCGCGGCTCATCAACCCGCGCGAACAGGCCCCGACCGCCTCGAACGCGTCGATGATGGTGACCTCGCGCTCGCTGCCGTCCGACAGCTTGGCCACCCCCGGCAGGATCGAGCCGGCGTAGAGGAATACCGAGGCCAGGTCCAGGCGCGCCGCGGCCATCAGCATCCCGGGCAGCGACTTGTCGCAGCCGGCCAGCAGCACCGAGCCGTCCAGTCGCTCGGCCTGCATCACGGTCTCGACGCTGTCGGCGATCACCTCCCGCGACACCAGCGAGAAGTGCATCCCTTCGTGACCCATGGAGATGCCGTCGGAGACCGAGATGGTGCCGAATTCCAGCGGGTAGCCGCCGGCCTGGAAGACGCCCTCCTTCACCGCCTTGGCCAGGCGGTCCAGCGAGAGGTTGCACGGGGTGATCTCGTTCCAGGACGACGCCACCCCGATCTGCGCCTTGGCGAAGTCCTCGTCGCCCATGCCTACCGCGCGCAACATGCCACGGGCGGCGGCCTTCTCCAGACCGTCGGTGACGTCGCGGCTGCGGGGCTTGATGTCGATCTGGTCAGTGGGAAGGGCCATGGGAGCAAGTATGCGGTGCGCCGCGAGCGCACCAAAATCGATTAACCGCCCGGTCTGATACCCTAGCGGGGTATCTAACGGTATTCGTTTGGAGGGGTGATGAGCGCGCCACACGGATACGCGCAAGAGAAGGACAACTACGCCAAGCGGTTGCGCCGCATCGAAGGGCAGGTGCGTGGCATCGCGCGGATGATCGACGAGGACAAATACTGCATCGACGTCCTCACCCAGATCAGCGCGGTCAACAGCGCTTTGAAGTCGGTGGCGCTGAACCTGCTCGACGAGCACCTGAGTCACTGCGTCACCCGCGCCGTGGCCGACGGCGGCCCCGACTCCGACGGCAAGCTGGCCGAAGCCTCCGCGGCGATAGCGCGCCTCGTTCGTTCCTGAGCCGTGCGGTGCGTACGGTAAGAGTGCGCGATCGCGCCGGAGAGCTCCGGTGACGTCGCGCCTCACACCATGACTGCTCAAGCCGCCGCTGCCGCGCGAACGTGGACGCCACGGATCGCGGTTCAACTGTCAGTGTTGGCCGCCGCGGCCTTCATCTACGTCACCGCCGAACTGCTGCCGGTCGGCGCCCTGTCGGCGATCTCGCGGGACATGCACGTCAGCGTGTTCTGGGTGGGCACGCTGCTGTCCTGGTATGCCCTGGTCGCCGCGCTCACCACGGTCCCGCTGGTGCGCTGGACCGCGCACTGGCCCCGTCGTTCGACGTTGCTGCTCAGCCTCGCGTGCCTGACCGTCTCCCAGCTCATCTCGGCGGTGGCACCGAACTTCGCCGTGCTGGCCGCCGGCCGGGTGCTCTGCGCGGTCACGCACGGGTTGCTGTGGTCGGTGATCGCACCGATCGCCACCCGCCTGGTGCCGTCCAGCCACGCCGGACGCGCGACCATGTCGATCTACATCGGAACCAGCCTGGCGCTGGTGGTCGGCAGCCCGCTGACCGCTGGGCTGAGCCTGATGTGGGGCTGGCGGGTGGCGGCCGACTGCGTCACCGTCGCCGCGGCGCTGATCACCGTGGCGGCCCGTGTGGTACTGCCCGAAATGACGTTGACGGCCGATCAGCTGCAATTCGTGGGCCGGCGGGCGCGGCATCACCGAAATAGGGGACTGATCCTGGTCAGCCTCGTCACCATGATCGGCGTCACCGGCCATTTCGTCTCCTACACCTACATCGTGCGGATCCTGTCGCAGGTCGTCGGGGTGCGCGGACCGAATCAGGTTTGGCTGCTGGCCGCCTACGGCATCGCCGGCGTGCTGGCGGTCGCGTTGGTGGCCCGGCCGCTGGACCGTCGCCCCCGCGGTGCCGTCCTGTTCTGCATCGCCGGGCTGACGACGGCTCTGGCGCTGTTGAGCGTGTTGGCCTACCGCTGGCACGACTCCGCGTTGACGGCGCTGATCGTGGGTACCGCGGCGATCGTGCTGTGGGGTGCGATGGCCACCGCGGTGTCGCCGATGCTGCAGGCCGCCGCCATGCGGGCCGGGGCCGACGACCCCGACGGCGCCTCCGGCCTGTACGTGACGGCGTTCCAGGTGGGCATTATGGCCGGGTCGCTGGCGGGGGGCCTGCTGCTGGAACACAGTGTGGCGATGATGCTGACGGTGTCGGCCGCGCTGACGGGCGTCGCACTGGTCGCGATGGCGGCCATCGGACGGGCGATCGAGGTCCCCGCTGCGACCGCTGCTGAGGACCTAGGTACGGCAAGCTCACAGAACGACTGATGTTGCAGGTCAGCGACCTGAACTGGGTTTGGTAACGGTCCCTGAAGGTTCGCCGAATGGCTATTCGGTGGCTCTGCTGTGCCACACTGGGGCGGAAGATTTGACCGGAGGGAATGATATGTCGCGCTGGACGAGGGGACGTCTCGTCACCGCTCTCAACGCATTCGGAGTGGTCGCCGTGCTGATGCTGGGCAGTGGTCCAGCCGCTGCGGACCCGGACGAGGCACCCGGCGATCCCGGGCCGGTCGTCGTCGCACCTGCCGAGCCGCCGGCACCGGAACCGGTGGCTCTGCCGCCTTTTCCGGACCCGCTGGCTCCGGTCCCGGGCGCGCCTGCCGCGGTACCCGTTGCCGACGGACCTGCCCCCGCAGGCCAGGACAACACGCCGTTCGTGGGTGAGCCGCCGTTCCGGCCGCCGACGTTCAACCCCGTCAACGGCGCGATGGTGGGGGTGGCCAAGCCGATCATCATCAACTTCGCCGTCCCGATCGCCGATCAGGCGATGGCCGAACGTGCCGTGCACATCTCGTCGATCCCGCCGGTGCCCGGCAAGTTCTACTGGATGACGCCGTCGCAGCTGCGGTGGCGTCCGCTGTCGTTCTGGCCGCCGAATACCGCGGTGAACATCGACGCGGCCGGCACCAAGTCGAGCTTCCGCACCGGCGACGCGCTGGTGGCCACCGCAGACGACGCCACCCACCAGATGACCATCACCCGCAACGGGACCGTGGTGCAGACCTTCCCGATGTCGATGGGCATGGCATCCGGAGGTCACCAGACTCCGAACGGCACGTACTACGTGCTGGAGAAGATGCCGACGGTGGTGATGGACTCGTCGACCTACGGGGTGCCGGTGAACTCCGCCAACGGCTACAAAGTGACCGTGTCCGATGCCGTGCGGATCGACAACAGCGGCAACTTCGTGCACAGCGCACCGTGGTCGGTCGGTGACCAGGGCAGACGCAATGTCAGCCACGGCTGCATCAATCTCAGCCCGACCAACGCCAAATGGTTCTTCGACAACTTCGGTAGCGGTGATCCGGTGGTCGTGAAGAACTCCGTCGGCATTTATAACAAGCCCGACGGCGCCTCGGACTGGCAGCTCTGACGCGCTGCGAGTTCACGCAGAGTCGAGCCGTTCCCGCGCCGCGCTGAACAGGGTGGCGCAGACCTCGGCGAGGTCGTCGGGAAGTTGCACGCTGCCCGTCATCAGCCAGTCGACAAGAAGGTGGTTCACCCCGCCGACCAGTGCCACAGCCGTCGACTGCTGCATCTGGGTCAGTGGTTCGGCGCGGGCGGCGGCCCAGGTGCTGGCGACGATGTCGGCGAACTCGCGCAGGACGCCGTGGCGCCGTTCCTCCATGGCCGGTGAGACGCCGACCACCTCGACCAGTACGACCCGCGCGCGCCGCGGATCATCGGTCAAATAGCCCACGAAAGCGTGCAGACCGTCCCGCGTCTGGGCATCGACGTCGGCACCGGCGGATTCGATGGCGGCCAGCGTCGCCGCCCGCATCTGGTCAACCAGTTGTGAGTAGAGCGTGGCAAGGCAGCTTTCGCGGTCGGTGAACGACTCGTAAAAATATCGCTCGGTCAGACCGGCCGCGCCGCAGATCTGCTTCACCGAACTGCTCGCATAGCCCTGTTCGGCGAATATCTGCAGTGCCGCCGTCAGCAGCGCGGCACGGCGCTGACGTGCGCGTTCTTGTGGAAGCAGCCCGTGGTACATGCGCCCCGCCGCTGGGGTGTCGGTCTTCTTGGCCATCACCGTTGTCCATGGCTGTCGTCCTGTGGCACACTGAGAGCATACTTCTGACATGCGGTCATGTCAGAAAGGGGGCGGTATGGCGGTAACGAAATCACCCATCGCGGGTCAGGTCGTAGCGGTAACCGGAGGCGCGCGCGGCATCGGGCGAGAGATCGCGCGGCAGCTCGCCGCCGCCGGGGCGCGCGTGGCCATCGGCGATCGTGACGGCGAGGCCGCGCGAAGTACTGCCGTTGAGCTGTCCGGCACAGTCGAAGGCTTCGATCTCGACGTCACCGACACCGAGTCGTTCGGCGAGTTTCTTGCCGCGACCGAAAAGCTTTGGGGCCCAATTGATGTGCTGGTGTGCAACGCCGGTGTGATGTGGGTGGGCCCCTTCGACCAGGAACCCGAATCGCATACCCGACGTATGATCGACGTCAACCTGCACGGCGTGATCCGCGGTGTGCGGCTCGCGGCTCCGGTGATGCGGACCCGCGGTCGGGGGCACATCGTCACCATCGCGTCGGCCGCAGCACGGCTCTCACCGCCGGGCGAGTCGACGTATGCGGCGACCAAGCACGCGGTGCGCGGGTATCTGGTCGGCGTGCGGGAAGAGTTGCGCGGCACCGGAGTTCAACTGTCGATCATCATGCCGGGCGTGGTGGAGACCGACTTGGCCGTGGGCACCGCGACCGGTGCCGCCAAGCTGCTGAGCCCCGCCGATGTCGCGCGGACGGTCGTTCACACCATCCGACGGCCCCGTTTCGAAGTCACCGTCCCGCGGCACATCGGTCCGCTCACCCGGATCGTCGACCTGTTGCCACAGCGCCTGCGCGACAGCGCATTACGGCGCATGGTGCCCGATCAGGTAGCGGCGACCAAAGGCTCGACCGTGCGCCACAACTACGAATCCCACACCACACGCGAATCCGTCGACACAGGAGACCATTCATGACGACCACCCAGCCCGCCACAGTGCGTCCGATCCCCGAATTCGACGGGGTGCACGACGTGTGGCCCCGTGGCGACCGGCTCGAGGCGGTGCGCGACGCCGCGAAGCGCTACCACGAACGCTTTCGGTCGCAAGGACAGGTCAAGGCGATCAAGAGCGTCGACATCGTCGCCGCCCCGTATCCGGCGCGGTTTGCGTTCCAGGGCTACTCGGTGAATCTCAACCCGTTCATCACGATCATCAACCGGATGATGGTGATCCAATTCGAGGGATTCGACGGCAAGTTGAAGACTCTGGTCTGGGAGCCCACGGTCGCCGCGGGTTCGGCAGAGGCGCCGTTCTACAACAAGATCCGCAAGTTCGGCGACACCCTGCACGCCGGCCGATTCTTCACCAAGTACTTCAATGACCCCGACAGCGTGCTGCCGAGCCTCGGGCTTTCCAACGAAGACGTGGACTACGTCAGCTTCGACCACCTCCACGTCCAGGACGTGCGCATGATCATGGGCAGCTCCGAACCCATCGAGGGCGAGACCGCGCCGCGCGATCCCGTCTTCCCCAACGCCAAGCTCCTGGTGCACCGCAAAGAACTCGCCACGTTCGAGGCGCTGCATCCCATGCAATGGGCCTGGTACGTCGAACGGGGGATGTCCGGAGTGCCCGCTGAGCGGCTCGAAATCTTCGACGGTGACGTGGAACTCGGCGTTGGCGTGAGCCTGCTGTGGACGCCCGGACATACCGACGGCAACCACTCGCTGTGTGTCAACACCCCCGACGGAGTGTGGGTTTGCTCCGAAAACGGGATGGCACCCGACAACTGGCAACCGGAACTCTCGACAATCCCCGGCATCAAACAGCAAGCCGCGTTCTACGGCCGCGAGGTGGTGCTCAACGCCAACACCCTGGAAGACACCCTCGATCAATACGACTCGATGGTCAAAGAGAAGACGATGGCGTCGTTTTCGCCGCGGGATCCGCGCTGGGTGCAGGTCATCCCGTCCTCGCAATGCTCATCCTGGAAGCGACAGTGGCCGCTCATCCCGACCTACTCCCACTCCCCACTCAATTACGGCACCATCGTCAAGCCCGCAGCCGGATGACAAGTTCGGAAGCCCTCGCCGCCGCAACCGACCGCGTTCCCCACGAAGTCGACTCCGGTCGACCCGTGCATCCCTGTGACGACGCGTTCTGTGTGCCGCCCGAAGGTTTTCAAACCTGCGCTCCGGGAACGGTGTTGCGCACTCGCGAAGTCCAGGTGGCGTTTCTGGGTGTCGTCCCCCAGGCGGTACGCGCTTATCAATTGCTCTACCGCACAACGGACTTCAACGGAGCCGCCCAGACCACGCTGACCACCGTCATCCGGCCACGTGGCGCCCAAGGGGACCCGTCGAGTCCGGTTCTGTCGTATCAGTGTGCGATCGACGCCATGCCTTCCAGTGCCTTCCCGTCGTACGTGTTGCGCAGGGGCGCAAAGACATTCGGTGGCTGCGCGCCCTTCGAATATCTATTGATCGCGTGTGCGGTGAGCATGGGCTGGACGGTGCTGGTGCCCGATCACGAAGGTGCCCGCGGAAGTTGGGGAGTGCCGCGGGAGCCCGGTTATTGCGTCCTCGACGGTGTCCGCGCCGCCAAGAGCTTCGAACCGGCGGGGATCGGGCATTCGGCGCCGGTGGCACTCTGGGGATACTCCGGTGGCGGGCTGGCCACGAGTTGGGCGGCCGAGCTGTGGCAGAGCTATGCACCCGAGCTCAATGTGGTTGGGGCAGTGTTGGGTTCACCCGTCGCCAATCCCGGAGAGGTGTTCCACGATCTCAACGGGTCGCTGTTCGCCGGCGAGCCGGCATTGGTGCTGGCTTCGCTGGTGCGTGAGTATCCAGACCTGCAACGCATCGTGCGCAAGCACGTGAATGCGCGCGGCCAGGAAGTGCTGGCCCGCCTGCAACACGCGACGTTGTTCGGGGCGTTGCTCCGGTACAGCTTCCGCGACTTCGGCCGCTACATGGACCGGCCGGTGGACGAGATCTTCGCTATGCCAGAGGTGGTCGAGGTGATCGACGACCTCAGTCTCGGCAGGCAGCCGCCGGCGATGCCCCTGTTGATTGTGCAGGCGGTCCACGACCCGATCATCAGTGTGCGTCATATCGACGCGCTGGTGGACAACTATCGACAGCACGGCGCGCAGGTGACCTACGTCCGTGACAAGCTCAGCGAACACGCGGTACTGCATCCGATCTCCACGCCCATGGCGTTGCAATGGGTTTCGGCTCGATTCAACGACGAGCCCCTAGAGCTCCCGGGTACCCGCAGTACCTTCCTGCTGCTGTCGCCGCGCGCTTTGGCCGGGCTGATGTGGATGGGATGGGTCACGTTGCGGGTGGCGTTCGGACGTACCCTGCATGCACCTCAGGGACGCCGGCATCTCTTTCGCCGCAGCGGACGTGCAAGGTCGGCCTGACCGAAGATCTTTCGGGCGCCGGACGTTGGGGGCGATCATCCGGCCGCCGGACCGGGAGGGCTTTTGCTTGGCCCGCTGTTATGTATAACATCATACATATGGCGAGTCCCCGCGAGCGGATGGTGGTGTCGGCGGCCCTGCTGATCCGGGAGCGCGGGGCGAAGGCCACCGCGATCGCCGACGTGCTCGCGCACAGCGGAGCCCCGCGTGGGTCGGCGTACCACTACTTTCCCGGCGGACGTACCCAGCTGTTGTGCGAGGCCGTCGACTTCGCCGGAGAGCACGTGGCCGCGTTCATCGACCGTGCCGGTACCAGCCTGGATCTGCTGGACGCGCTCGCCGACAAGTACCGCCGGCAGCTGCTGGACACCGACTTCCGCGCCGGCTGCCCGATCGCGGCCGTCTCGGTGGAGGCGGGGGAGGCCGAAGACCGTGAGCGGATGGCCCCCGTGGTGCAGCGCGCCGCCGCGGTCTTCGACCGGTGGTCCGATCTGATCGCGCAGCGCTTCGTGGCCGACGGCATCGATGCCGAGCGTGCCCGTGACCTCGCGGTGCTGGCGACGTCCGCGCTGCAGGGCGCGCTGCTGCTGGCCCGCGCCCAGCGCGACCTGAAACCACTCGACCTGGTCCACCGCCAGCTCCGCGACCTGCTGCTGGCAGCACTGCCCGAAGGGACTCGACGCGATGAATGATTGGCAGCCCACCGCCTGCATCCTGTGCGAGTGCAACTGCGGCATCGTGGTGCAGACCGAAGGCCGCAAACTGGCCCGGATCCGTGGCGACAAAGCGCATCCCGCTTCGCAGGGTTACACCTGCAACAAGGCGTTGCGGTTGGACCATTATCAGAACGGCCGAGGCCGGTTGACCTCACCGCTGCGCCGTCGACCCGACGGCACGTACGAGGAAATCGACTGGGACACCGCGATTGTCGAGATCGCCGAGGGTTTCAAGCACATCCGGGACGCCTACGGGGGCGACAAGATCTTCTACTATGGCGGCGGCGGACAGGGCAACCACCTCGGCGGCGCCTACAGCGGCGCCTTCCTGAAAGCCCTTGGCGCGAAGTACCGCTCGAATGCGTTGGCGCAGGAGAAGACCGGCGAGGCCTGGGTGGATGCGAAGCTCTACGGCGGTCACACCCGCGGCGAGTTCGAGCACGCCGAGGTGTCGGTGTTCGTCGGCAAGAACCCGTGGATGTCGCAGAGCTTCCCGCGGGCGCGGGTGGTGCTCAACGAGATCGCCAAGGACCCGGACCGATCGATGGTGGTGATCGATCCCGTCGTCACCGACACCGCCAAGATGGCCGACTTCCACCTGCGGGTCCGGCCCGGTTCCGACGCGTGGTGCCTGGCGGCGCTGGCCGGCATCCTGGTGCAGGAAAACCTGTGCGACGAAACATTTCTGGACCAGCACGTGCACGGCGTGGACGCGGTACGTGCGGTGCTGCGCGACGTGCCGGTCGGCGAATACGCGCAGCGGTGCGGGGTGGACGAGGAGTTGCTGCGCGCGGCGGCCCGGCGGATCGGCAGTGCCTCGAGTGTGTCGGTGTTCGAGGATCTCGGCGTGCAACAGGGGCCCAACAGCACGGTGTGCTCGTACCTGAACAAGCTTCTGTGGATCCTGACCGGGAACTTCGCGAAAAGAGGTGGCCAGCACCTGCATTCGTCGTTCGCGCCGTTGTTCAGCACGGTCTCCGGACGCACGCCGGTCACCGGCGCCCCGATCATCGCCGGGCTGGTGCCCAGCAACGTGATACCCGAGGAGATCCTCACCGACCACCCCGACCGGTTCCGCGCGATGATCGTGGAGAGCAGCAACCCGGCACACTCGCTGGCCGACTCGACCGCGTGCCGGGAGGCGTTCCGGTCGCTGGAGTTGATGGTCGTCATCGACGTCGCGATGACCGAGACCGCGCGACTGGCGCACTACGTGCTGCCCGCGGCGTCGCAATTCGAGAAGTGCGAAGCCACCTTCTTCAACCTCGAATTCCCGCACAACGCAATGCAATTGCGGCACCCGCTGCTCGACCCGCTGCCCGGGACGCTGCCCGAACCGGAGATCTGGTCGCGGCTGGTGCGGGCGCTGGGTGTGGTGTCCGACGCCGATCTGCGGCCCCTGCGCGAGGCCGCCGCGGTGAGCCGGGAGGCGTACGCGCAGGCGTTCTTCGGCGCGGTGGCGGGCAATCCGACACTGGCCCGGGTGCTGCCCTACGTGCTCTACGAGACGCTCGGGCCGACGCTGCCTCCCGGGCTGGCCGGGGCGGCCGCGCTGTGGGGTCAGGCGCAGAAGACGGCGATGACCTATCCCGATGCCGTGCGCCGCGCCGGGCATGCCGACGGCAACGCGCTGTTCGACGCGATCATCGGTAGCCCGTCCGGGCTGACATTCACCGTGCACAACTACGAGGACGACTTCGCGCTGATCAACCATTCCGACCGCAAGATCGCGCTGGAGATCCCCGAAATGCTGGACGAGATAACACGATTGGCTGGGGCACCGGCGCGACTGACCACCGATGAGCTGCCGATCGTGCTGTCGGTGGGGGAGCGGCGCGCCTATACCGCCAACGACATCTTCCGCGACCCGTCCTGGCGCAAGCGCGATGCGGACGGTGCGTTGCGGGTCAGCGTCGAGGACGCTGTGGCGCTTGGGCTTTCCGATGGCGGCCGGGCGCGGATCACCACCGCGGCGGGCAGCGCCGAAGCGACCGTCGAGATCACCGAGACCATGCTGGCCGGGCATGCCTCGCTGCCCAACGGTTTCGGGCTGGACTACGTCGGCGAGGACGGCCGGACCGTCGTCCCCGGGGTCGCGCCCAATGCGCTGACGTCCACCAAGTGGCGTGACCCCTATGCGGGTACACCGTGGCACAAGCACGTCCCGGCCCGCATCGAAGCCTGCCGAGCAGACGCAAAAGCCCCCAATTTCGGCACGAAATAGGGGCTTTTGCGTCTGCA